>JAFGHW010000011.1 GCA_016929895.1 Candidatus Woesearchaeota archaeon | reverse complement strand
TCATTATACTGATTATATTTTTTATGTTTTTAAATCTTTTCTTATTTTTAATAATAACATTTTTAAAGGATTGATTCATTTTCTTCACTAAAAGAGGTTATCATGGCTGTTAACTTTGTTTATGCATTATTAAGTATTATCATTGTTAGTCTTGTTTCTCTTGTTGGTGTTTTTACTTTGGTTCTTAAAAGGGATTTGCTGGAAAAGATTATTATGGTTCTTGTTGCTTTGGCTGCTGGCGGAATGCTTGGCGGCGCTTTTATTCATTTGATGCCCGAGGCAATCGCAGAAGGCGGTCCTGTTTTTTCCATGGTTATTTTGGGAATAATTTTATTCTTTATAATAGAGGTTTATCTTTATTGGTATCATTGCCATGGCGGCCATATTCATAAGCATAAGCATTCTGGAAAGTGCAATATAAGACCTATGGGTTATCTTAATCTGATTGGCGACGGAGTTCATAATTTTACTGATGGCATGATTGTTGCTGTTTCTTTTATGGTTAGTATTCCTTTGGGTTTAATAACCACTTTAGCTGTTATTTTTCATGAGATTCCTCAAGAGATTGGTGATTTTGGTGTTTTAATCTATAGTGGTTTTTCCAGGCAAAGTGCTTTGTTTTTTAATTTCTTGTCTGCTTTGACAGCTATCCTTGGTGTTTTGCTTACTTATCTGTTCGCTTCTTGGATAGAAAACATTACTGTTTATCTTATTCCTTTTGCCGCCGGAGGTTTTATTTATATTGCTATGACTGATTTATTGGCTGAGTTAAAAGAAGAGGAAGATGCTAAAAAAGCCAGTTTGCAGATTCTTATTTTTTTGATTGGTATTTTTACCATGTGGCTTGTTAAGGTTGTTTTTGGAGGATAGTTTTATGATACAAATAGCAGAAGAGCTTGTGGTAAAAAGACCCAAATCAAAACTTCTTTTGGTATTTCCTGGACAAGGATGCCAGAAATTTATTAATGGAACATATCTCCAGGATACTATTTTTTGGAAAGATGTTGATGATATTCTTGGTTATAAATTAAGCGATATTATCAAAGAACAAGGCCCCGGGCTTAATTCAACAAGATTTGCTCAGCCTGCAATCGTTGCCGCGTGTATTCAAGATTTGCAAAGATGGCCTGAAAAAATTATTTCAGATTTAAAAAAAATAGATCCTTTTTTTGATGAAAATGAGATTGGTTTTTTGGGAAATTCTTTGGGCGAGATTGTTGCTGCGCATGGAGCAGGTTATTTTGATAAAAAAACTGCTTTAACTCTTGCAGATTTAAGAGGCCTGGTAATGCAAGAAGTAATTCCTAAAGTAGAAGAACAAGATAAATCAGTACCATTTATGACTATTACGATAAATTTAGATAGAACTATTATTGAACAAACTTGCGCAGATGCAAGAGAATATGGGATAGTTAATTTATCAAATGTTAATTCTAATCTGGATAATTATAAACAAATAGCTATTGCAGGCAATAAACCTGCTGTTGCTATTGTTACTTTAGAATTAGAAGAAAGAATAACCAACAGGGAATATCCAGGTATAAGCACGGATGAAAAAACAGTTCCAGAAATCAAACGTTTTGCCGACGCTCCGGGCCCATTTCACACTGAGTGTATTTTGCCTGCAGAGCAAGAATTAGCAAAAAAAGTTTCTGATTATGAGATATTTGATAATGCCAAGGTTTCTTCTGGAAGAAGGCATGTTTTGTTTCAAACTTATGCAAGAGGCATAGTAAACAATGGAAATGCAGCGATATACAATATAATCAGGCAAATGACTAAAACTATTGAATTGTGCCAGACATTAAGATATGCTTCTAAAGAAGATTATAAGTATATAGTTGAACTTGGGCCAGGAAAAAGCATATCATCCATAATGAAAAATAGGGGCGGTTTTACTATTGTTGACTATAAAAAAGCAGCGTAGAAATTAAATTAATTCCTTTATCTTTTGCTTCAACTGCTCTTCTGGATGATACCCTATAATTCTGTCTTTTTCTTTTCCATTAACAAAAAGAATCAAACAAGGTATTCCCATTACATTGTTTGTTTGCGCCAGTTCTTGATTTTTTTGGACATCTAATTTTGCAAATTTTATGTCAGTAAATTCTTTGGAAATTTTTTCAAATACCGGCCCCATCATTTTGCATGGCCCGCACCATTCCGCCCAAAAATCCACCAGTACTGGCTTTTTGCTTTTCAAAACTTCTTTTTCAAAATTGGTTTTATTTATTTCTTGCATATTTTTTTCCTCGTATCAAGAATTTTTTATTATCTTTGTCCATGTCTACAAAATAGTCTGTTGCTTCTTTTAATTGTTTTGATGCGCTTTTTCCAAATGCTACTACTTCTACTCTGCATCCTAATGCTCTTCTTAGATGCTGCAATAATGGCGCAAAATCTCCATCTCCGGAAACTAATACCACAGTGTCAAGTCTTGGCGCTAGTTCTATTGCGTCCATTGCTATTCCTACATCCCAGTCTCCTTTTTTTGCTCCTCCGATAAATATTTGCAGGTCTTTTGCTTTAATTTCAAATCCTATGTTCTCTAATGCATCAAAAAACGCTTCTTTTTTTACTTCTTCTGTGCGAACAACATAAGCTAAAGCTCTTATTAGTGTTCTTCCATTTACTGCTGTTTTTAGTACTTCCTTGAAATTTACTTTTGCTCCGTACATTGCTCTTGCTGAATAGTATAAATTTTGTACGTCTACAAATACTCCTACTCTTTGTGCTTTTGGTGGATTCATTTTTCACCCCATCACCGGTATTTTTTGTTCAAATCCGCATTCTGGACAATATAGTCTTCCTGATTTTTTGTCAAATTTTAAGCTTGTTTTGCCGCATCTTGGGCATTTTCTTGTTTGCGGTTGCGGTTCTATTATGTCTTGTGGCATTGTTTGCTTAAATTATTGCTTATATAAAAATCCTTTGTTTTGAGAATGTTTCACAAAGCTTTTTAAATAATGAAAACATTCATAGTGATCATGGAAAAAGCACATGTCTTTTTAGTTGTAGATGATGAAGAATTAAATAGAAATTTTTTAGAGGCAGCAATTGGTTCTAATTTTCCTAATGCGATTGTTAAAAAAGTCCCTTCTGGAAAAGATGCTATTCCATTGCTTGAGAGTATTGATTTTGATGTTGTTATTAGTGATTATGAAATGCCTGGTATGAATGGAATTGAATTATACAATAAAGTCAATGAATTTTACAAACAAAATAATAAAAATATTAGGTTTATTCTTTCTTCTGCTAAAGGAGATGCTTATTCTTTGGCAAGAGAAAAGGGGATACCTTTTATGCCAAAGCCATTTAAGATTAAAGAGCTTTTTGAGATTATGGAAAAAGCAATGGATTCTTAAAAGACCAGTTAACTTTATATATTCTATTCACTTCTAAAAATTCATG
>JAFGHW010000010.1 GCA_016929895.1 Candidatus Woesearchaeota archaeon | reverse complement strand
ATAAAAAATCTTCTTTAGATGATAAAGTTTAGTAGAAACATTTATATATCTAATTCTTACTTTGCTTAGTATCAAAAAGGAGGTATGATATTATGGCTAAATCAATGGGTGATAGTAAGTTATGGGCCTTTCTGGCATATTTTCTGGGCATTATCGGTTTTATTCTGGTGCTTGTTTTGAAAAAAGATGACCGATTTGCTATGTATCATGCAAAGCAGTCTTTGGTTTTGTTTTTGTTTAGCATTGCATTGTATGTTATTGCTATGATTTTAACACCTATAATGTTCTTGTATGTGTTTTACCTGTTCTGGGTTATCTACATACTGATTTTTGTGTTCTGGATAATTGGAATAGTTAATGCTGTAACAGGAAAGACAAAGCCTTTGCCATTAATTGGCGGCTTGGCTGAAAAATTGAAATTTTAATTTTTTTCTTTTTTTTCTTAAATTATTTATACTACCTGTTCATTCTTTAGTCAGGTGATATAATGGTTCAGGTATTTAGGTGTAAAATCTGCGGCGAGGCATATGTTGGCAATCATAAGCCTACTCATTGTCCTTTTTGCGGCGCTCCAATAAAATTCTTAGTTGATGCTAAGGAATACAAGGAGCCTAGAGTTCCTAAACTTACAGCAGTTTCTAAAAAGAATTTGGAATTCACTTTTGATTTAGAGGTTAATGCCGCCAAGATATATCATTGCATGAGGAAAAAATCAAAAGATGAGTTTATTGTTGGCATGATGAAATCTTTATCCAAGGTGGAGTTAGAGCATGCTGAATTGGTTGGCAAATTAATTGGAAAAGATATTAGTTGCGAAATTCCTTTGGACAAATCTCTTTGCACAGAAGATAAAGAAGAGTCTTTAACGAAAACTGAAGAATTAGAAACAGATGCAATTGCTCATTATAAGAAATTTCTAGAACAAGCAACAGAGCCAAGAGTTAAAGAGATTTTTGAGGCGTTGATTTCTGTTGAAGAAGATCATTTGAAGTTGTCTAAGGAGAATCTTCATTAAGAACATTTTGTAGCCAGGATTGGCTTATTTTTGCATCTGGTCTAAGATAATATTTTCCATTTTTGTAATCAAGTAATAGTGTACTTTTTATTTCATTAAGACGGTCTGTAATATCGTTGTTAAATATTCTTTTGTGAATTTCTGCAACTTCTCCTCTTGTTAGTCCATTTTTGCCATACCTTGCAACTATTGCCAAAAGAACTGAATCCTCATAAAAATATCCCATATAATAAATAAAAGAAGGATTTTTTAAAAAGCTAATGGATTCTATGACTTAAACTCAATCTCTCCCTGGTAATATACTCCTTTTTTTAATGGAACAGGTCTCCATTCGTCTTGTACTAGTTTTGCATTAAGCCATGTTGCTAATTCTAAAGGATTGCCGATAGTAGCACTAAGTCCAATAAGTTGAACTTTTTCAAGTATTTGTTTCATTACTGTAATTAATATTTCTAGTGTTGGTCCTCTTGAAACATCATTTAACAAATGAATCTCGTCAATTATTACTGTTGCAACATATTTTAGCCAGGGAGCATGGTGGCGAATTAAAGAATCTAGTTTTTCTGCTGTGCAAATTATAAAGTCATAATCGATTAAGTAAGAATCAGATGAATCAAAGTCTCCTACAGATAATGCTATTTTAAACAATTTGCTGTATTTTCTTTTGAATTCTTTGTGTTTTTCATTTGCAAGAGCAACCAGTGGAACAATGTATATTATTTTTCCTTTGCCTGAAATTATGTTTTTTGCTCCAATCATTTCTGCGATTAATGTTTTTCCAGAAGCAGTCGGCGTGCAGACTAATATGTTTTCTCCTTCTAAAACTCCTGCTTTGATTGCTTTTTCCTGCGCAGGTCTTAATTCATTTATTCCTTCTTTTGATAGTATTTCTTTTATTTCAGATGGAATTTGTACTTCATTAAGTTTCATTCAGAACAAGATGTTTTAGAGTTTTATAAAGGTTTACACTCTCTCAACTAAAAACAATTCTCCGTTACCACAGCGACATGTTGCTATGTCTGTTTCTTTGTCCCATGCGATTTGTTCTGCAGGGTCATAGTTTGAGCAGATTACTTTTTTGCAGGGATTGTCTTTGTCTGGATAGCTTTGCACGACATTGTCTATTTTGTATGTTGGCTGGCCTGATAGTTTTGCCATTTCTCTTTGTTCTGCCATGTCTGCTAATAGAATTACTCCAAGTATCGCTATTATAGCTACAACATCTAATATTATCATTGAAAGCCGTATATTCTTCATTTAGTATTCTCTCCAAGTATCTACTATTGCTCTTTTGCCGTCAGGGCATTCGCATATAAGGTTTCCTGCTAAGTCTTCTCCTATTTGAACTGCATTTGCGTTTAGAACACATCTGACTGATGTGCATGGGTCAAAGACAGGTCTTCTTACCATGTAGTCTCTGTGAATCATTTGCTGGTATGTTGCTTCTCCTGTTTTTCTTGCGTCTATCATATAGAGTGTTGCTGAAAATGCGATTAACAATACAAATCCGAGCATTACATGTTTTGTTTGCATTTGTTTCAAACCTTTTTTTTAATAATTTCTAAATGGTGTTACTCTGTATTGCAGCCATTCTGGGTCTTCTCTGCATTGGCATACAATGTGTCCTCTTTCATCTACTCCTGCAGGGTATGCATATCCAACTCTGCAATGGATTGCATTGCAGGCAACTTCTGTTGTTACTTGGCTGTATCCTGGGTATGGCTGTTTTTGTGCTTTTGATACCATTCCTGTATTTTCAAAACTCATTAATTGTGTTAGTCCGATTATAGAAATGGCAGCGATTATTGCCAGTACTAGTAAAGGCATGTTTTTTTTCATGTGTTTCAACTCCGTTGGAACTTTGAAAATTCCAAGTTTTTTGTATATATCCTTGGAATTTTCATAATAAGCACTCCTGGTTTACTTGGTTTATGCAGACTTCCAAGCAATAATTTGTTGCTCCTCCTGGCGTTAGAGGGTATTTGGATTCGCAATCGCTTCTTCCTTTGTTTAAGCATTCAATTTCGCCGTATGTTTTGCTTATTTCTACTGGTTCGCATTTTTCTGTTGTTAATACTCTTTGTACTACTGATGGTCGTTCGTATACTTGGTAAAATGCTTGTCCTGTTGTTTGCGCGTTCATTACTATTACAGTGCCTATTACTCCAATAATTACTAATGCGGAAAGCACTATCAATGGTATATTTTTCATTTTAGTATCCGTAACTCATCACTGGTTTAATAAACCTGGCAGGGTATAATACTCCCGGATTTTCAGGGCACCTGCATTGTGCTATCATGAATTGTGGTGCATATTCGCTGCTGTCGATTCTTACTAATTCAGCGTCTCCTGCAGCGCAATTTATTTGCGTGCATACATCTGTTGTTTCATACTGTATTGAGCCGCCGGCATATTGATATTGTCCTGTTGTTTCTGTATTCATGGAGCCAGCTAGTCCTAAGATAGCCACAGCTGCGATTATGCTAAGTACGAGTAATGATAGTCTTTTCTCCATAACTTATCGCCTCTTTTTGATAAAATACTTTATCAGTATAGGATTTAGTATACTAGTATTATATAAACCTTTCGTTTTTTTATTTTTAACACAAAATTTATAAATGAGTTGTGTCAAGTAAGTGATTAAAAGGGGTGGAAGAAACAGTGGGGAGTTTCAGTTCAGTTTATTCAATGTTAAATTTTTATTCAGACGTTATTCTCTCGAACAAGAGGTTTGCTTTGCTTTGTTCTCCCACCAGCCAATATCGAGATTCGTTTTTCTCGTATAATCCTACAGAGTAGAGTCCCTCTTGTTCGTCTAGATTTTTTTAATAAGTTCGTTGGCTTAACAAAAGAATAACTATTTATAACTCAGCTTCTTTACAATATTCATGATAGACCAAGAACCTAAAATTACTTTAGACTCTTCAACTTTTAAAGCATTAGCTTCTGAAACTAGAGTTAAGATTCTGAAAACTTTGGAAAAAAGAAATCATACTCAGTCTGAATTAGCAGTGGTTTTGAAAATGTCTATTCCTACGATTAAAGACCATTTGAAAGAAATGGAAAAAGCAGGTTTGGTTAAGAGAAAAGAAGAAGGAAGAAAATGGATTTATTATGCATTAACTGAAAAATCAAAGTGTGTTCTTGACCCAGAAAGAAAAAGATTATGGATTGTTTTGAGTTTTTTTATTCTTAGTGCAATTGGTTCTATAATTACTTTGTCAAAATATTTTGGCAGGAGAGCAGCGGAAAAAACATTTGCAGCAGCGCCCCTTGCTGCGCAAAGAGCAGGAGAAGCAATGGATTCTGCAATAGAAGTTAAAACCATGGCCATGGAAGCTTCAAATATTGTCGCAACATCTACTCCTCCTGAAATAATGAAGTATTTACCGTATGTAATGACTTTTTTTATAGTGATTACTGTTGTCTTGCTAATCCTATCATTATATTATCTTAAAAAAAGCAGGGTTTTAAGGAAATAATTCTTAGCCTTTTCCCTTAAAAATTCTTAACCTATTTATATATGCTCTACTTTATGCCTGTTATTAAACTAAATGGAGTTGATAAAATATGAAAAAAGCAAATCCGTATGTTATTGTTGGCATGATTTTAGCAGTAGTTGTTGTTTTGAGCGTTTTGGGCTTTAGTGCAATCAAGCCTTTGATTCAGTCTACTACTGGCGAGGGCATACCAAAGATTTCAGCTCAAGGTGATTCTGAATTAAGTATTATGCCTGATGAGGCAATTATCAGAATCAAGGTTGAAACCAAAGAAAAAACTGCTAAAGAAGCTCAGGATAAGAATTCTGAGATAATGACTGTTGTTCAGTCTGCTTTGAAAAGAGCAGGTGTTGCTTCTGATGATATTGAGTCAGACCAGTATAATTTGTATCCTTATCAGGAATGGGACCCTGTTACTAGAAAGTCTGTTCAAAAAGGATATAGATTGTATCATACTATTAAGGTAACAACTTCTGATTTGGATAAGGTCGGTGAGTTTATCACTGTTGCTGTTGATGCTGGCGCTGATGGTGTTGAAAATGTTCAGTTTGATTTGAGCGATGACAAAAAAGCAGAAGTGAAAAAAGAAGCTTTGCAGCAGGCATCTCAAAATGCTAAAGAAAAAGCCAAGGCAGTTGCAGATGGTTTAGGAGTTAGACTGGGAGAATTATTGTCTATCCAGGAATCCAGTTTCAACTACGGGCCCGTTTATAGAGCAATGGGTGCTGAAATGACAGTAAGCATGGATGATGAAAAAATGGCTCCTCCGGTTCCGATTCAGCCTGAGCAATTGACTATTAGAGCAAGTGTAAGTGTTTCTTATAAGATTGCTTAATTTTTTTCTTATTTTTTTGAGCAATAACGTTTTAGAGGTTGTATATACCTCTCTAGATAGCGTTATTGCTCTATTTAAAAAACACAAAATTTATAAATAGATTATATAATAGTACTAATTAAAGAGGTGAAGTAATGAGAATTAAGTTTTTGCTTTTTATAGTAATATTAAGTATACTTCTTGCAACTGTAGCGTATGCAAGAGTGTTGACTCCTCAGGTTGTTTATGGTATTCCTAATTCTACTGTTGGGCAGAGACTTATTTATTTTAATCAGGATAATGCAGGTTTAGGTACAGGTTATACTTGGCCTTTGGGTACTTATGGCAGAAAAGGTGCTACTTCTGGCGGGGCTTATGGTGATTTTGGTTTTAAGGGTGCAACTTCTGTTTCTTCTAATCTTGCTTGGAATGCTTTTATTAGAAGAGGCAGGGATCCTACGCATATTAGTAATAATGACCCTAGGATGAGGGGTTATTCTATTAAGGATGTTGTTGTTGAATTAGAGCCAGTGGATACAGAATGGGTTTTTCAAAATAATCTTATAACGCGTTCAAAAGGTACTGCAAGGATTATTAGTGATTATGATGATGTTAAGGGTTATGATCCTGCAAGGACTAGAGTTTATTTGCGGGTTAGGGACTTGCCTCCTTTGGATAATGAGAATATTTATCAGGTTTGGCTTGTTGATTTGGATACTGGTTATCCTTTGTCTATTGGCATGATTAATCCGCCTATGGTGGGCATTGCTGAGTTGAGTTTTGATGCTCCTATGTCTGCTTTTGTTTATGATACTTTGGTTATTACTGTTGAGCCTTTCCCTGATACTGATTTGCATCCTGGCAAGCCGGTAATGGCAGGGGATATTCCTCAAACAAGAATAATGGCAAGAGATGTGTCTAATTTGCCTTTCAGGTCACAATGGCTGGACTAAAATTGTTAATAATGCCTGTTGTATTGTTTTTATTAGTTGGTTTTGTTTTTGCTACTGATATTTTTAAGAGCAGTACCCCGTCGATTTTTAATAAGGATTCGCCGAGTTTGCAGCAGCCGGTTAGATACGGTCAGTATCGTTATACTCATTATGATCCTAGGGTTATTAATTATTACAGAATGAATGTTCATACAACTCTTGAGCCTGTTGAAGAGCCTTTCTTTGAAAGGGGCATGCATCCTTTTTTTCCCAAGGCAGGTGCTAAGATAATTTCTTCAAGAAGTCCTTTGTTGCCAAAGGGCCAGATTCAGCTTACTGTTAAGGACCTGGGTACTTCTGCTGAAACAGGTCTTGCATATGAAACATGGTTATTTGATGAACAGTCGGGCTATGCATTGAGTTTGGGCGTTTTTAGAACTACTGGTTTTGGTAATGGCCGCTTTGAATGGAATGCAGATTTATATATCGATGAGTATGATTATGTTCTTGTTACAGAGGAGCCTTATCCTGATTATGACCCTACTCCAGGTCCTGTTATTTTGCAGGGCAGGATTCCTAAGCCGGATTACTTCTATGAGAGAGAATTTGGCATGACAGACAAAATGTATGGTTATACTTTAACTTAAAATGGATTCTAAATATTTGGCTCTGGCTTTGTTGGCAGGAATTTTTTTATTTGTTTTTATTGTTGATAATTCTTCTACTGGTGAATTTTCCAGGGAGTTCCGTTATAAGAATATTGTTGACATGCGTTTGTTGGATTATTCTTTGACAGGCAGTTGTTATGCAGAGTATTTGTTGCAGCCCAAGACTCATTTTCCTTTGTTTCATATGTATTATTATTGTGAGAATCTTCCTCCTACTAAAGGAAATGACATGTATCATGTTTGGTTGATAAACACAGAGTTAGATGAGTATTTGGATTTAGGCGGTTTTAAGATTTTGCCTCAGGGAATTGGCCAGCTGGATTTCACAAGCACTAATATAGAGATTAAGTTTGACAAGATTATGATGACTTTGGAAAAATATCCTGATGATAGTATTAATCCAAGCAAGCCTTTGATGATTTCGGAGGTTTAAGAATTTTTAGAGCCGTAATCTACATACATTTCTTTTTCTTTTAGCTGTTTTATAACGCTCATTGCAGCAACACAGCCTTCTCCGACAGAAGAAGCTGCTTGTGAAACTATTCCTGTGCATATTCCTGCAGCGTATATTCCTTTCATATTTGTTTTTCCTTCTTTGTCTGTCACTATCGCGTCTCCTTTTGTTTCTATTCCAAATTTTTTTGCAAAGCTTCCTGCTCCTGCTGAGCCTATTCCTATGTATACTCCGTCAAATTCTAGTTCTCCTGTTGTTGTTTTTAGTTTTTCTAGTTTTTTCTCGCCCTCAAATGAAATAATTTTGTTGGGAATTAGGTTTATTTTATTTTTGTCCAATGCATCTTTGTATTTTTTATCGAATTGAAATTCTTTTCCATTAGAAATAATAGTAACATCTTTTGTATATGTTAATAATTCTATTGCTTGTTCTGCCGCATAGTTTGCATTTCCAATGACTGCTACTTTTTTGTCTTTGTAAAAAAATCCGTCGCAAACAACGCAGTAATGGACTCCTTTTCCTGTGAATTTTTCTTCGTTTTTAATGCCTGATAATTTTATAGGTATTCCTGTTGCAAATACTATTGTTTTTGTGTGAAATTCTTTTCCTGATGCGATTTTTACAATGAATTCTTTTTCTTTTTGTTTTATGTTAACTACTTCTGCTTCTATTATTTCAGAGCCAAATCTTTTTGCTTGTTTTATTCCTGTTTCTAATAAGTCTTTTCCTTGGACGGAATCTATGCCAAAATAGTTTTCAATTGAATGTGCTTTCCATAATTGGCTTTTTTCTTTTGCTCCTAAGACTAAAGTCTTTAGTTTTGCTCGAGAAGTATATATTGCAGTGCTTAGTCCTGCCGGCCCCATCCCGATGATAATAGTGTCATATTGTTGCATCTTTTCTTAGTTCTGAAATTGCCTTTTTAATGTTTTCGGCACTCCAGAGGTAGGTTCCTACTGCGAGTCTTGTTGCTCCTGCTTTAACGCATTGTTTTGCGGTTCCTATGTGCACTCCGCCGTCTACTTCTATTGGAAGATTTTTTTTCCATTTTCGTATTTGTCTGACTTTTTGTAATTGTTTTGGCAGAAATCTTTGTCCAGCATACCCTGCGTGTATTGCCAGTACTTGTACAAAGTCCACGTCATCCAGGAATTTTTTGATTTTGCTTGCAGATGTTTTCGGAGAAATTGAGATTCCTGCTTTTATTCTTTTGGATTTTATTATATTGATTAATCTTTTTGCTTCTTTGTCATCTTTGCAGCTTTCATAATGAAAAATTATTCTGTGCGCGCCTATTTTTCCGTAATCAGTGATATATTTTATAGGATTCCTGACCATCAAGTGTATTTCCAGTTTTGGTTTTATTTTTATTCTTCTGAATTGCGCTGCTTGGATTGTTTTTATTGGAACAAAAAAGCCGTCTTCTATGTCTATTTGGACTGTTTGTACTAAGTTTTCAACTCTTTTTATTTTTTCTTTAAGCTCTGATTTAGTGTGTACTAGAATTGCAGGTATTATTTCTATTTGTTTGTTTTTTAAAGTTTTTTCTTTGGCCATAATGAATTTGGGTTAAACATTCTTTATTTTTTCTTTTTCTTTGGAGTTTCTCTTACATGCCCGTGCAGTTCTTTTAGTCTTTCCAGAATTTCTGCAATTTCTTTTTCAGCTTTTAAATTTATTCTGTAGTCCATTTCTGCTCTCATGTCTGCTTTTTCTGATTGCCTGTTTTGTGTTATTAGAATAAATGTTGATAATACGATAGCTTCTAGTGATACAATCATTGTTAATAATCCGTAGGGATATGGGTCAAATATTCCAACAAACGCGAACATCGCTATGTTAAGCAAAATCCATAATCCAAACCAAATCATATGGATGTATACAAAAGGCATGCTTCCGCAAAAGGCAGTTATCCAGTCAGATATCTTTTGTGACACGGTCCTTTGTTTCTCGAATTCTGTTGCTATGTTTTTGGATATAGTTATTATTCGTTTGGTTGTTTTTACCCATGTGTTTAGTTTGCCTTCTTTTGCGCAGAGTTCGCATGGAACTGCCTGTTCTCCTACAAGAAATGCTTTAAGATTATTGCATCTGCTGCACTTGTATATTCTTGCTTCTTGTGAGGGTTCTCCAACTTTTAGATTCATTTTGAATATTCCTCAAGTAAATCTTTGGTGGTTATTATTCCTATTGGTTTTAGTTTTTCTGTGATTATAACATTGCTTATATTTTCGTTTGTCATTAAGTCGATTATTTCTGGCACAGGTGTTTTTAATCCTGCGGTTATGCACAGTCTTGTTGGCGTCATTAAATTTATTATTGGAAGTTTTAGCATATCCTGGCTTTCTCCTGAATCTCTGTTTGGTGCTTTTGTTCTGTTTCCTTTTGTTTTTAGTTTTTGTGCTGTTCTTGAAAATCTATGAAATTGTTTCATTATGTCATTGATTGTTGTGATTCCGACCAATTGACCTAATTTATTGACAATAGGCATCTTATCGATTTTTTGTGAATGCATTTTTTCAATGACTTTTCCTATTTGTTCATTTTCCAGGGCGCTTACTAATGTTTTTTTAAGTATTTGCCCTGCTTTAAGTCCGCGATAAGAATTTCTAATTGAAGCTAAAACTTTCTTTGTTGTGACAACTCCTTGTACTGAATTTCCTTCGATAACAGGAAGTGCTCTTGAATTTGAAGTTGCCATTAATCTGCATATTTGGTCTAATACTGTGTCTTTGTTTAGTTTTGGGACAAAAAATTGTGTTTTTGCTTTTGATCGTTTTTTCAAAACATTGTTTACTTTCATTTTATGAGCATCGATTCGTGAAGTTAGTAAAAATCTTTTATCCAATAATCCCTTGTATTTGTTTCCTTGAAAAACAAGCGCAAAGGTGATATTTTTTTGCTTCATTTTTCCTATGAGTTTAGAAACAGTTTCTTTTACATCTACCGCCAAATAGCTTCTGCTCATTAAATCTTTTGCTGTAATCATTTTTCACTCTTTTTGGTATAATTTCAATTTTTGCGTATATAAACTTTTCCCATAAAAACCCTTATATCACAACAAAATTTATATATCCAATATATAGTATTCTTTTTTATGCAGCCATTTTATCAAAAGTCAATAAAAGAAGTTTTTCTTGATTTAAAGACTTCTGAAAAGGGCTTGACTTCAGATGAGGCTTCTTTAAGATTGCAGAAATATGGTCCTAATGCTATTGAAGAAGTTTCAAGAATAACTCCTTTTAAGATTTTTCTAGACCAGTTTAAGTCTCCGATAGTTTGGGTTTTATTGGCCGCAATAATAATCTCTGCTGTTTTGCAGGAATACATTGATGTGGGTGTTATTGCTGCGATTGTTGTTTTAAATGCAGTTTTGGGTTTTGTGCAGGAATATAAGGCAGAAAAAGCTATCGAGCACTTGAAAAAATTGGTTTCTTTAAAGGCCAAGGTTTTGAGAAATAACAAAGAGGAAGAAATTAATGCAGTTGATTTGGTTCCAGGGGATATAATACTATTGAGTACAGGAGATAAGGTTCCTGCTGATGCCAGATTGATTAATACAGTTAATTTGCAGACTCAGGAAGCTGCCTTGACAGGTGAGTCTGTTCCTGTTAAAAAGAAAATAAGGATTTTTACGCAATTTATTGATGTTGCTGATAGAAATAATATGGTGTTTTCTGGAACTGTTGTTACAGGCGGCAGGGCCGAAGCTGTTGTTGTTGATATTGGTATGAATACTGAAATAGGGAAAATAGCGCATATGATTCAGACTACAGAGTCTCCGCCAACTCCATTGCAGAGGCAATTAGCGAATTTAAGTATTTGGCTGGGAATCATAGTGGTTGTAATTGCGATTTTGGTTTTTGGCATGGGTGTTTTGCATGGTCATGAATTATTAATTATGTTTATGGCTGCATTGGCTTTGGCTGTTGCTGCTATTCCAGAGGGTTTGCCTGCTGTTGTTACGATTTCTTTGGCTTTGGGTATTCAGAAATTAACCAGAAAGAATGCATTGGTAAGAAAATTGCCCAGCATGGAAACTTTGGGCGCGTGTACTGTTATTTGTTCTGATAAAACCGGCACTTTGACTCATAATGAGATGACTGTTAAGAAATTATTTGTTAATGATGAAATAATTAATGTTTCAGGCAGTGGTTATTCTACTGAAGGGCAGTTTTCAAAAGATTGTAAAAAGTTTGATTTGTTATTAAAGTCAGGTGTTTTGAATAATGATGCTGTTGTAAAGAAAAAAGATGGGTATACAGAAGTTATTGGTGACCCTACTGAAGCTGCGCTGTTAATTTGTGCTAAAAAAGCAGGCATTAACACAGAGTTGTTAAGGCAAAAGGCAAAAAGGGTTTCAGAAATCGAATTTACTTCTGAAAGAAAAAGAATGACCACGATTCATAAGTATGATTCCAAGCGTTTTGCGTATACAAAAGGTGCTGCAGAGGAAATTATAAAGTTGTGTGACCGGGTTTTGATTAATGGCCAGTTAAAAAGAATGTCTAGGACTTGCAAAGAAAGAATTTTGTCTGTTAATGATAAATTTGCTTCTCAGGCATTGAGGGTTCTTGGTTTTGCTTTTAAGCAGTTGCAGGCTGCAGAGGCAGAGGGCAATATTGAATCAAATATGGTTTTTGTTGGGCTGCAGGCTATGATTGACCCGCCCAGACAGGAGGTTAAAACTGCTATTGAGAAATGCAAGACAGCAGGTATTAGGGTTATTATGGTTACTGGCGACCATATTGGTACTGCCAAAGCAATTGCCCGGGAGATTGGTATTACCGGTAAGGCGATTATTGGTGCTGATATCGAGAAATTGTCTGATTTGGATGATGTTGTTGAGCAGGTTGGTGTTTATGCTCGTGTTAATCCTGCTCATAAATTGCATATTATCGAGGCCTTGAAGAAAAAAGGTCATATTATCGCAATGACTGGTGATGGTGTTAATGATGCTCCTGCTTTGAAAAAAGCTGATTTGGGTATTGCCATGGGTGTTACAGGGACTGATGTTGCTAAAGAAGCTAGTGATATGATTTTGGGCGATGATAATTTTGCTTCTATTGTTAGTGCTGTGGAGCAGGGGCGGGTTATTTTTGATAATATTAAGAAGTTTGTTGAGTACTTGTTGTCGAGTAATATGGGGGAAGTTTTGACTCTTCTTACTGCTGTTTTGTTTGGTCTTCCTCTTCCTTTGATTGCTTTGCAGTTGTTGTGGATTAATCTTGTTACAGACGGCGCCCCTGCTTTGGCTTTGGGTTTTGAGCCTCCTGAGAAAGGGATTATGACGCGCAAGCCTAGAAAGGTTCAGGAAAAGATTGTTAATTTTAGAAGGGGTATTTTTATTTTTTTGATTGGTTTTATTATGATGGCCGGTACTTTGGCAGCGTTTGAGATTGCAAAGCCGAATTTGAATTTGATGTATGCGCAGACTGTTGCTTTTACTACGCTTATGATGTTTCAGATGTTTAATGTTGTTAATCAAAGGTCAGAGGATAAGTCTGTTTTTAAGATTGGTTTTTTCAAGAATAAATGGCTGTTATGGGCGGTTCTTTTATCTGTTGGCCTGCAAATAATAGTTATCTATGTTCCTTTTTTGAATCAGTTATTTAGCACAGTGCCCTTGAATCTTTTTGATTGGGCGCGGATTATTGGAATTTCCGCTTCAGTGTTAGTATTCGGTGAAATCGTTAAATTTTTTAAGGTGTAATTATGTTTGGATTTATTAATGCGGCGCATTCATTGTTGTTTAATGTGATTGTTTTGATTTTTAGCCTGTTAATCGTGATTAAAGCTGCAGACCTTTTAATATTTGGCATATCAAACTATGCCAGAAAATTCGGCATTTCAGATTATTTGATTGGTTTTTTGGTTTTGGCTATTGGAACTTCTTTGCCAGAGCTTGTTTCTAGT
>JAFGHW010000009.1 GCA_016929895.1 Candidatus Woesearchaeota archaeon | reverse complement strand
ATTTCACCGCCAACCAAATGCTTTAAGCCGGCAGCAATATCCCTGCCAAACCATCTCGCGCGAACAGTATTTCCCTTAACCAAGCCAAGAACTTTGGTAATGGTTTTTCCTTTTATCTCATCAGTTGTGCTTAGTAACATAAAAAGAAGGAAATTAAAGGAATATAAAAAGATTTGTATTAAAAACTACATATTATCTGGCTTATTGGAAAAAAAATAAAAAAATTGCTGAAAAAGAATTTAATACCTATCTCTTCTTCTTTTTGCAAAACATTCCCTGCAAAAAACTGGCTTGCCTTCTGTAGGCTTGAATGGAACTTCGCATTCTTTACCGCACTCAGAACAAGTTACTTTATGCATTTCTCTAGGGCCAAAACTTTGTCTTTGGCCGCCCCGTGAACCGCCCCTTCTCGGACGATCTTCATTAAATCCGCTCATATTTTTCTCCTCCGAAACTAATACGAGAAATCGATTCTCGCATGTTATTCTATAGCAGAATCGGCTAGTTTATAAAGCTTTTCAATAAAGAGGGGTGTGTTGAAAATCTCGCTATGCCCAGGTTAGCAGCTTCAAATCTTGCCTATTTTGCAATCAATATCGCCAGCTTAGCTTTTGCATAGATAAGTAAAGAAATTCAAATATCAAGCGGATGCTTGCGCCAGATTAAAGAGCCTATTGCAATCGCGACTAGCCCTATTCCAAAAATGATGAAAAAATAGCTGCCCAAAGGCCTTGAAAAACTCTCTGTTGCGGCATCACAAAGGTTTGCGTCATCACAATCAGGAGGAAAACAGCAGGATTCTGAGACCACAAGACCTGTAATGCCTTTTCCCATTAAATAAACACCTAAAATTGCGATTATAATGAATAAAAAAGCTGTTTTGTTCATAGAAATAAAGAAAAAGAACAAAACTATAAAAATATTACTAAATAATTAAATAGTCTCTATTCCCAAATCATCATTAAACTGCTTTCTTTGAACAGTTGATTCAAAAGAATCCTTGCCCAATATCCATGGGGAATTAACTCCTGTGATAATAGTCATTACCATTAATTTTCCCTTCATGCTGTCTTCTACTCTAGCTCCCCAGATAACATTAGCATCTTCGTCCATTGTTTCTGTAACCATCTCACCAATCCTGCTTATCTCATCAAGAGTAAGGTCAGGACCGCCACACACCTGAATCAATGCACCTGTCGCACCTGTGTAATTGATGTCTAACAAAGGATTTGAAAGAGCTCCTTTGATTGCCTCATCAACACGATTATTAGTGTCAGAACTGCCAACACCAATTGCAGCGACCCCGCCATTAGTCATTATAGCCTTGACATCTGCAAAATCAAGATTAACTAATGAAGGAACAGCAATAGTCTCAACAATACCCTTAATCATGGTAGCAATAAGCTCATTAGCTACTGCAAAAGCCTGCTGAACAGGCAAATTACCTGCAATAGTAACCAATCTATTATTATCAATAACAACAACAGTATCACAAACCTGCCTTAACTGCTGCAAACCAAACTCTGCCTTATCAATCCTGGCTCTTTCAATATTAAAAGGCATTGTCACAGTACCAATAACAATAGCCCCCATTTCTTTAGCCAAGCCAGCAATAATCGGTGCAGCACCAGTGCCTGTGCCGCCACCCATACCTGCACAAACAAAAGACATATCTGCGCCTCTTAATGCCTCTTTTAACTGCAACATGCTTTCCTGAGCAGCCTCAGCACCTTTTTGAGGAAAACCACCGCATCCTAGGCCTCTAGTGATATCTTTACCGATTAAGAACTTTTTATCAGAATCAGTAACATCTAAATGTTGTTGATCAGTATTACATGCAAGAACCTCTGCACCCCTAATACCTTTCTTGTACAACCAGCTAACCATGTTGTTTCCAGCACCGCCAATGCCAAAAACCTTAATGTTTGCCTGCCCAATCTCTGGGACACTATTTGTTTCCTGCGACATTGCGCTTTTTACGATAAACTCCATCCTCTCAACCTCCTCTAAAGTCTTTGGTTTAAATCAAAAGAGCATAAGCGAGGCAGCGACAAACAAAGTTTGTCTGGCCTCTTTAGTAGCATAAAGCGAGGCTCCCCAATGGTGGGTTTGGGGGGGTGGTTTTAGAGAAACAGTGGAGAGCCTCATTCAAGTATGAAATACTACATTTGTCTAAAATGTAGTATATTAATTGTGTTTTTTGTATACTAGAATAAGAATTAAACAACTAATATATAAATGTTTCGATGAATTTATATATTCCAGCATATAATAGTAAAATTTATATACTAATATAAGAATCCTGTAAACGGGGATGGTATTAGAGGATAAAAAATGGTAATCCTATACGACAGATTTAACCTGCCAGAAGACGTCTTTGAAATAATCTATGCAACAGAACAACAAATAATAGTTGCAAAAGAATTGGTAAACTTCATTATTTCTAACGGAGGCGAAATAACAAAAACACAAATGAGCCTAATCGCAACTCAATTACACGACGGCAAATACGAATGCATAATGAGCAAAGGAAAATTTAAAGGCAAAAAAGTAAAATTAAGCTACAACAAAAGACAATTTTACGACAGAATATTAACACCAATGAAATCAATGGGAATGATTGATTATGATTTGTACAAAAAAACCTACAGATTATCCACTAAACTAAGCAATGACCTGATGAAAATCGGAATAATGTGGAAAGAACGCTTAAGAAAAATGGGATTTAATTTTTAGGAGGTATTTAAAATGAAAAAAATACTTGTCTTAATAACAATCTGCTTGATACTACTAGGATGCTCTGCAAAAGAAATCACAAAAGAAGAAACAACACAAGAAATAAAACCGCCTGAAATAGAACTAGCACCAACAGCACAAGAAGAAATGATAATACAAGAATGGGCAAAAACAGGGCCAACTGTTTCTGGCTTGGATAAAATAAGCTATATAGTATGGTATGTAGAATGGGATGTTGATTATAATTTATACAATATGTGGGATAACAAAGGAAAACACATAGGAAGAATAGGAAAAGACAAATTAATTTTAAACATACAAAAAGGAGAAACACCTGTTGCACAACCTGCGCCAGTACCAAAAGAAATACCAGTGCCATTACCAACACCAGAAGCAACACCGCCAACTGCGCCTGCACCAGAAACAACACCACCAACAGCAGAAGTTCCTCCTACACCAACACCTGCACCAGTACCTCCAGCACCAGGAGTAACACCACCACCAGCGGCAACACCAGAGCCGGCATATTGCTCAGATGGATTATGGAACGGAGATGAATCAGATGTAGACTGCGGAGGAAGCTGTCAAAAATGCCCTCCACCAGAACACCCTGATTATTTAGGATGCTGGGATAATAATGACTGCACATCAGGAAATTGTGACTTAGGCCAGGCATATCCATTGCCTGCAATAGACCCAACAACAGGAACACAATATAATACCTTGGAAGAACTTAGACTATTAGCAGGAGAAATGTGGATAATACCATACGCAGGAACATGCAGTTAGAGTTTAGTTAAAACCTCTACCTTGTCATCAATCAAAAAGGTATTCTCTGCCTGAGAAACCATTCCTTTATTTTTTTCAGGCAAAGGAGGAAATTTGTCAAGAATTCCCTTGTTTAATAATTCCTTTAAAGCCAAATTAGTCTTGCCCAAACCAAACTTTCTAGAAAGCCATCTTGTAGTAAAAGGCAAAGTCTTGTATTCTTCCTGAATATGCTTAAGAATTTCTCTGGCAAAAGGAGTTCTCACAGGCTTAACTTGTTTTAAAGCAAAACAATTCGCCCTGTCTGTTTCATAAATCATTCCCAAACCATTAGTAGCAAAGGGCTCTATTGCAACTATCTGCCCTTTTTTTAATTTCTCAGTATTACCATTATCAAAATTAGGAATACTTGGCTTAGTATGAATCTCATAAAGACCTAAACCATGACCAGAAAGATTTTTTATCGGAGAAAAATTAAAACTCTGAATAGTTTCCTGAATAGTTCTGCCAATTTCGTTTATATTAGTTCCGATTTGAATAATCTTAGAAGCAGCATTTAATGCTTCTCTAGATGCTTTAATTAAATCAGACCAATTATTACTTAAATCAACAGTTGCAGCATTATCACCAATAGCACCATTAACATGAACACCAACATCAACACAAACAACCTGGGCATTAAAAACAGTTTTTTCATCAGGGTCAGCACAATAATGAGCAGCAAAATAATCACAACTGATAGAAACAGGAAAAGCAGGCTTTCCTCCTAATTTAACTATTTTATCTTCAATCTTATCAGAAACTTCCAATAAAGTATTTCCTTTTTTAACTAAAGACTTTCCATATTCCAATGCTTCTGCTGCTATTTTTCCAGCTTTACGCCAGTCTTCTAAATTCTTCATAATAATAAGAGTTTAGAACTAGTTTAAAAGAATTATGGTTTTTTAAGAAAATAATTTTTGTTCCTGTATTTCTTTTGCTAAAATGTAAATACTTTCCGGATGATACACCTTGGTTATAATATCTGTTTCACCAGGAAAATATTTATTACTAATATCTAATATTCTTTTGCATTTTTCATCTGGAATATCTTGCATATTAATAACCTGCAACCTACTCTCAGTAGAACCTTCATTTAAGCGGCACTCAAGAGCTAATTTTCTTAAATCTTTTAAAAAATTCTTATCAACATTCTCAGAAGGCATACTAAATGCAAATTGAAAACCTAATTCTTCATCATTAAAAAACTTTTCCTGAAATTGAGCTTCCTTTGAATATATATTAACGCCGAATTTTTTCATAACAGCTTTTTTGAAATCATTAATTTTTTCTACACGAAATAAATGATAACTTTCTTCTAATACACTTTTTGTTCTCATTTTAATACACAATAGCAACCACTATTCTCCGTATATCTTTAAATCTTACCTTATTTGGGTCTTTAATTGGATTATTATCTCCTTTGAATTCAGCATACCAGCCATAATTATCATAACCTGTTTCAATCACTCTATGAATTATAGTGCCAGAACCGGATTGATAAGAAACAATGTCACCAACATGAACATCATCAGGGGTTTTAGGAATAATCTCAATCGCATGAGCTCCTGCATCTATAATTGGGTCCATAGAGTTAGTATCTGCAAAAACAGCCCATTGAGGGTTTTCAACATCAATAGTCACACCATTTTGGTATAACTGAATATCGCTCTCCTTAATCCAGTCATGAGGAGATGCTCTTTCCTTTGCCTTAAGCATAGTATCAGAATTCTCAAAGCTCAGGTCTTGTACTGCCGGAATTTCAACAGCTGACAAGCCTATAAATGACACACTAGCTAAAGCTCCTAGCAAGAAAGCCATTGTTGCGATAAGGAATTTTTTAAGCATTTTTCACCCACCAACGTATATATTGTAGTATATAAGAACTAGTATATAAATGTTTCGGTCTATTTATTACTGTTTGGTGGTAAATATCTCTGTGATAAAGACGCCCTTTTTTCATCTGCCTTTAAAATCGCGTTAATATTCTTTCTTTCTCTGGCAATTGCCTTGACAACATCATTTGAATAATAAAACGTATCATTAAAAACAGGAACTAATCCATTTAACCAAGAAAGATGCTTGTGTAAATCAAAGAATTCATCACTATTAACAATATTCATTAAAAAGATTAAACTAGACTTATATGTTTTGCCTTGTTCTGAATCTATTTTTGATGCCAGATTTTTGAAATAATTCTGTTTTTTCTCACTTTGTTTTTGCTCTTTGTAAATATCGCTCAATTGGACATTTGCATTAATCACCCAATCTCTAAGTTCTTCATAAGTTCTAAATTTAGAAATAGGATATTTATTCAATAATTCTTGTTTTGTTGCCTCTTCTTCAGAAACTTTTTCATTTAATTCATCTAATTGTTTTTTTAATCTCTTAATCAGATTAACTGCTTTTTTTTCAGAAGTAACAGATTTAGATAATTTCTTAACCTTTGATAAAATCTTTTTTCCAGAGCCTATTTTTCCATAAATAGTATTCACTGCTTCTGAAAATTCATTAATATTTTCAAAATTATATTTTAAAGCAAGTTTTTTTTGCTTATCTGTAACTGCTTCGATTCTAGAAACAACAGGATAATACTCCTGGATATAAGATGCCAAACTTGCAAATATTACATCATCAACATTTATTCCCTCTTCTTTCAGCAAATTCTCCAGGTTTTTTGCCCTTAACACATCTTCTGCAACAGACCTATTTTCATTCACAAGATAACCGGTTTTTTCACTGATAGACTGCTCGATTTGCCTTAAATCATCATCATGCTCCTCAAGTAAATTTATAATATTCTTTCTGACAATCAAAACGTCCTTGTTTTTAAGTTTTTTAGGCAATTTTTTTATTATCTCAGCTAATTTTTCTTTGGTTTTTGTTCTTGCATCCGCTTCAATACCATCAAATCCTGCTTTAACAGCATTTTCCAAATCAGATAAGAGCGTCAAATATTTTGGAAGCAATGAAGATAAAGTATAGATTTTTGTCTTACACAAGGCAGTATAACAAAAATCAATGCTTGCTGCATAGTTTTCAAAAACTTTTTTAACTTTATGAAATCTTTCAATCATATATTTAGTTGGCTTATCAACAAAAATTCCCTTAGACAATGATTTTTGCGTTTCTAATTTATTTTTAAGAGCATCATTTTGCTTTTCTACTTCAATAAGAACCTTCAAAACTCTCCTGACTTCTCTTTCCTTGGCTTCAATTAACTCAGCATTCTCCTTATAAAGCTCTTTCTGCTCTTTTTTAAGGTCTGCAATCTGTTCATAAAGAGAATCAATTTCTTTCCTGCAGCTAATAGCGGCAGAATTTATTCGTTCTAATTCCTCAGGAATTGATTTTAATGTTTCTGAAGGAGTCATAAAACCTATTTGCTTTTCTTGATTAGGTGAATGTTGTGATGGTTCAAAAGAATTTTCTATTCTTGCGATTAAATAAAGAAGTTCTAAATTAAATTTATTGTGTTTTCCAGCAGCTTCATCACGTTGTGTTCTTAGCTCAGATAGTTCTTTGTCATACGTATTTGCATCTTCAGACATTTCTTTTAGAAAATCTCCTATACAATTCATTCGAGAAACCATACCAGAACATTGAGTTAAACCTGGAACAATATTTTGTAATTCCTTAATTATATTATTCATCCTCTCAAAAATTTCCTCTTGATCTTTAACTGTTGCTTCAGCAAGCTCCCCAGCCATTCTTTTTCTTAAGGCCTTTCGGGTGGCAGTCTGCGGGTCTACTCCTTTGCTTTTAAGACTTTCACCAAGCTCTCTAACTATGTCCCTTTCTTCATCTAATTCCGCGCGAGAATCACTAAATATTTGCTTCAAATATTCATATACTTCACAAGCCAACTTAACTTTCAAATAAAATTCATTATCTTCTTTACAAGAATCCTTAAATTTAGCAAAGTCTCTCTGATAATTGTTTCTTCTATGATTTCTTTCTGCACTATCAGGAAAATTAGTTTCATTAAAATTATCAAAAAAAGAACTGATTATTGAATCAAGCTTTTCTGTTTGTTGCCTTTCTTTTTCATATATTTTTGCCTGTGACTTTTCATAAAATTCTTCTTTTTCCCTGCACTGGCTAATTGAAATATTAATCAATTTTATGCCTTCTTCAACAGTTCTAATTGTTCGTTTTTCAAAAATCTGGCTAAGCGCTGAAAGAAGATTCTTTTCAGTTTTAATGTACTGTTCTAGTTGTTTTTTCATCTCAGCTATTTGAGAATCTGCTTGGTTTAACCTATTTTTTGAGTCAAGTATTTTATCCAAGACTGATTTTGGTTTGCCTTCTTGTTCTTCGCCAAAAAAAATATTCATTAAATCAGGATTTTTTCTCATTAACTCATTAAGATATTCATCACTAGGATCATCAAGAATTCTTCCGCCATTTGCCGGTCTTGGAGTAATCTTAACAGGCTTTTTAGCTTCTTTTGACATAGTATAGTTTATAGGGAAGATATTTATAAAAGTTTCGGTTCTTTAGTCACTTTAAAGTGATAATGAATCTCGGGAAACATTATAAAGCCAGTCCTATTTAATAGTTAAAAAAAAGAGTTCTATGATGGAAATATACCTATTAATTGGACTGCTGATAACTTTAAGCATTTTAGTATTTTTTAAAAGAAAAGAATTCACTTGGCACAGATTTGGGCCATTCTATTTTGCAATGTACAAAACCCAAATCGGAATCAAATTCTTAAGGAAAATCTCATCCAGACACCGGAAAACACTTTATTGGCTTGGAATAATTGGAATAAGTGTAGGATACATAGGAATGATAATTGTTTGCTATGACTTAATCAAAGGCATTTATACCTTATTAAGCAATCCTCAAATGACAGTAGGCTTGGTTCTTCCTATAAAAGCAAAAGGAGTATTTTATGTTCCTTTAATTTATTGGATAATTTCAGTTTTACTCGTAATGATAGTTCATGAAGCAGGACATGGCTTGATTGCTTTAGTACACAAATTAAACCTAAAAAAAACAGGAATTGCATTTCTAGGAATTATAATCCCCTTAATACCTGCAGCATTTGTAGAACCAGATGAAAAAAAACTAAATAAAGCTAATAATTTAACAAAACTAAGCGTGTTTGCAGCAGGACCATTTGCAAATATACTATTAGGACTAATACTTGTTCTTGTTTACTTAACAGCAATGGTTCCTTTGGGCAATGCATTGCATTACAACGAAGGAGTTGAAATAATAGATTTTATGGACAAAAACACTCCAGCAGAAACAAGCGGTATTGAAAAAGGAGAAATAATACAAATGATTGACAGAACAAGAATATCAAATATACACGATTTCAAAGCATTTATGGACTCAAGAAACATTGGAGACAAAATAAGAATTGAAACAAATAAAAGAACAGTTGAAACACGCTTAACAAAAGACATGACAGAAGGAGATGCCTTTTTAGGAGTCTATATTCAAGACAAATTAGTTTTAAATGAAGAAGTAATGAATGCACATCCTGTCTTAGGAAGACTTTCACTCTGGCTTAAAGATTTAATATACTGGCTAATGCTATTAAATATCGGAGTTGGTCTATTTAACCTAGTACCAATAGGACCAATAGACGGCGGAAGAATGCTTCAAGTTGCTTTAGAAAAAATAATGCACCAAAAAAGAGCAATACAAGTATGGAAAGCAGTAAGCTATGGATTATTAGTTATTATTGCTAGTAATGTAATATATGCATTGATTGGATAGATTAATACGCCGAAATCTTTAAATAGTTTTAAATCTATTACATTAATATGGCAAATGATACACTTGAATTATTAGAAGTACCGACCAGAGCAAGAACTGAAGAGGAATCTGAATTGTTAGATGACATTTGCTCTGATTCTGAATTAAAGAATAAATCTCTCAGAGAACGTGTTGTGAAACATACAAAAAATAATAATTTTTCGCTTGTTTTTTGGTACCATTATAATGGTATTAAAAGATCCTTTGAGGATACTTTCTCTGCTTTAGATACTGTAGAATCCTATAAGAAAAAAAAACCTACCTTACCAAAAATTATTGGAATTAGACAGCATACTGATTACAGTTAATCCATATAGGAGTGAAATTCAGGACTCACATATCTTTTTTCTTTATATAATTTAAACTCACAGTCAAAATTTGCAAACGCGGATAAAACTTTTCTTAATTTTTTCTTTGTAATTAAACTTTGCAATGTTTCTCCTGCCTTTTTAAATTTTAAATTAACTACTTCTATTAAATCTCGTTTGTCTTTAATAAAATTATTCTGGTCTTTTATAACAAATAACGGAACCTGATGACACTTCTCATCTATATAACCTATATTATTTATCAAAGAACCATCACTTGAAATTATTTTTTTGCTGGTTTTATTTCTTAGAAATTGATAAATTACTTGCGCCTCTTGTTCACATAGCGGCAAAAAAGTTATTATTCTTGTTTTATCGCATGCGATTAAAAGATTATTTCCTTTATATTCTTTCATTTCTTTAATACTAAGAGGAATAACATTAATTTCTCCGGCAGTTTTTTGAATTATATAATATTTATTTCCTTTTTCGTGATCAAAATATGGCTGCCATTTAAAAATACCTATTTTTGAATGCTCTTTCAAAGCAGGACTTCTTTGGAAATAAAACTTTATTTCTTTTTCAATTTTATTAATTACATTTTTGATATGTTTTGGAACATTATGGTAATATTTGACATTCAATGAAATTGCATTCAAGAAATCATCATTTTCTATATTAAAACCACTAACAAGTTCTCTTTCCAAAAAAATCAATCCTTCCAATGTGGTTTTTGAAAAGGCCATGTGGCTCCATAAAGCATTCTACTATTTAAATCTTCTTATTTTTATTACTTATGAGTAGTATCTTTGAATTACAGAAAAGAATAAATACTAGTTTCTCAAAAATACCTAATATGACACTATTAGGAATGTACATAACTGCAACTGACATCTCAATAATAATGTTCATTCTAAATGCAATACTATTTGTTCTTTTGCTAAGAACATTCATAAAACTAAGGAGGCAGGAATAATGCTTGCAGAAATAGTAATTTTATTAGCAATTGCAAATGTCATATTCATCATATTAATAATAAAACAATTACAAGGAACTGGTTTTAAAACAGCAAAGGTTAAAAAAACAAAAGCAGAAGAGGAAGAAGAATATGAAGATGATGACCCTGAACCAGAACCGATTCCTGAGCCAGAGCCAGAAAAAGTTCACAAGTTTAACATTGCAGAAAAATTACATTTGAAAAAGAAAGAAAAAACAAGAAAACATGTTTCAGAAATGCCTGACATGAACAGAGTAATAGAAGAACTGCAATCAGAATTCAAAAAAGGAAGCAAAAAAACACAACATAAAAGAAAAGACGAAATACAAGACAGACTTGAAGAAATAGAAAAAAGTTGAAGAAAAACAAAGTTTTTCTACACTCATCGAGCAAAGCTCTTTGAGTAAAAAATTATTTCTTATTCATAGCCAAAGTAGCAATAACCAATCCTGCTATAGCAATAATTCCAACAACAGAAACAATAGAAGTCCTGGTTAGAAAACCTGCGCCAGAAACACTAACCGCCGCTCCGGTTATACCCTTGACACCTAAAAGAACAATAATAATACCAACTGCCAATAATAGTAAAGTCCATTTGGTTTCCATAAATTCACCTCATTTAAACAATTTAAGAAGAAATGTTATTTAAATGTTTCTAATTATATGGCTGCGTTGAAAAAGTTCTAAGATAGCACAAATGATATTGTGGGCTAGTGCTCTACAATATGCTTCTGCTCTTTGTGTTGCTATT
>JAFGHW010000008.1 GCA_016929895.1 Candidatus Woesearchaeota archaeon | reverse complement strand
TGGAGGTTGTAATGCTATTTGCACAAAGGCTAATTTTCCTTGCATGCTTTGCAGAGGTCCTTTGCCTAATGCTAATTTTACAGCAGAAATTAAATTATTCAAGTCTTGGGGGTTGTCAGAGCAGGAGATTTGGGATAGGATTAATATGTTTCATACTGATAAAAATGGTAAGAAAAATTAATATAGATCATGTAACCAAAATAGAAGGTCATGCTAGATTGCATATTAAGATAGATAATGGCGGTGTTAAAAAGGTTAAATTAAATATTTTTGAAGGCTCTAGGTTTTTTGAAGGTATTTTAAAAACAAAGCATTTTCATGATGTTAATCATATTGCTTCAAGGATTTGCGGTATTTGTTCTCCTGTTCATGGCTTGACCTCTGTTAAGGCTACTGAAAAAGCAATGAATGTAATAGTTTCAGAACAAACTGAATTATTAAGAGAATTGTTAAATATTGGCGGAACTATTCAAAGTCATGTTGTTCATTTATTTTTTCTCACGCTCCCAGATTATACTGGCCATCCTAATGCTGTTCAGATGGCTCAAACCCATCCTCATCATATTAAGAAGGCATTAAAGATTAAGCAGTTTGGTAATGAAGTTGTTAATGTTATTGGAGGAAGGTCTATTCATCCTTATACTGTTTGTCCTGGTGGTTTTACAAGGATTCCAACAAGAGACCAGTTTAAAAAGCTGTTAAAATCTGCTAAATCGTGCTTAAGCGATGCTAAAAATGCTGCTGAGATTTTTTGTGGCTTAAAATATCCTGATTTTGAGCGTAAAACAAAGCATTTTGCCTTAAAAGGAAAGTGTTATTTTTGTCCTGAAGATGTTATTTCCTGCGCAGGTGATAAAGAATGTATTTCTGTTCCTGATTATGAAGCGCATTTTAAGGAGTTTTTTAAGCAAGGTTCTACTGCAGAGTTTGCCAAAAAAGATGAAAAATCTTATATGGTTGGTGCCTGGTCTAGAATCTTGAATAATTATAATCTGCTTTCAAAAGAATCTAAGGAATTAACTCGATGTATTCTTCCAAGAAAATTTTCTCCTTTTATGAATAATCCTGCTCAGGCGGTTGAAATCTTTGAAGGAACTAAAAGGATTATTGAGGTTTTGGAATCTGCTGATTTTAAGGATGAAAAGCCGGCGGAAATAAAGCCAAAGCAGGGCACAGGCATTGGAGCTAATGAAGCTCCAAGAGGAATTGTTTTTCATAAATACAAATATGATTCTAAAGGAATAACAAATTTTGTTAATATTACTACTCCAACAACCCAAAATCTTCCTAATCTGGAAGAAGACATAAAGAATTTTCTTCCGTTAATATTGAATAAATCAAAGCAAGAAATCCAGTTAGAGATTGAAAAACTTATACGTGCTTATGACCCTTGTATTAGCTGTGCCACCCATTTCCTTCAAATAGTTTGGGATTAAACCAAAGCAGAGTTTATTGCAGTTTTGCAAGAACATTCTTCATCTTTTATTTTAGGAATTACTGCTTTCCATAATCTCTTGACATTTTCAGAGTTTTGCTTCATTATTTTTACTATTTGCTCCCATGTTACGTTTTCTTTTGTTTCTGCAAAGCAGTCATAGTCTGTTGCCATTGCAATTGCCTGATAGCATAGTCCTGCCTCTCTTGCCAGAACTACTTCTGGCACTGTGCTCATGTTTATTATGTCTGCGCCCCATGCTCTGTACATTCTGCTTTCTGCTTTTGTTGAGAATTTAGGCCCTTCTATTGTTATTACAGTTTTGTCAGGGCAATGTTTTAGTCCTAATTCTTTTGCAGTTTCAGAAATCAATTCTCTTAATTTTTCGCAAAACGGTTGTTCCATTGCGATATGGCATACTTTGTCTTTGTCATGAAAAGTGCAGTGTCTTTTTGTTGTTCTGTCTATGTATTGGTCTGGAAAAACCAGTGTTCCTGGCGCGATTTCCTCGCGCAAACTCCCGCATGCGGTTGATGCTAATACATGCGTGCATCCTTGTTCTTTTAATGCCCATATGTTTGCTCTGAAATTTACATTTGAAGGCATTATTGAGTGTTTTTTTCCATGCCTTGAAATGATTACAACATCTATTCCAGAAATCGTCCCAATGCTTAGTTTGTCAGATGGTTTTCCATAAGGAGTTTCTGCTTCTATTTCTTGTTTGTCTTTCAGAATATCTGGGTCGTCTAATCCAGAACCGCCTATTATGCCTATTTTTACCATTCATAAATACCAGTGAAAATGTTCTGTGCTTAGTTCTAATTTCTTTGCTAGTAGTTTAAGATTCACGTTGGTTACATCTATGTCAGTTGAGTGATCGGTTATGTTTATAGTTGCGGCACTATGAATGCGCGCTCCAGTAAGATTAGATATTTTTGCAAAAGGCTTCCCTTTATTATGTTTATATTCGTCTATCCTGTAAATCATATACGACACAGGTCTTTCATAAGGCTCTATGCCAATAAACTTTCTTCCTTCAAGAGCCTTTTGGCCATATTCTTCTAAAACATCTTTTAATCTGCAAACAGGCGTTCCAGGTAATTGCCCGGTTTGTTCTCTAATTTTTTTTTCTATTGTTTCTTCAAAAATTTCTTTTTTAACAGCATTTGTCATATTTAATCCCCTCCGTCCAGTATGCAATTATAATCTAATTTTATTTATAAATTTTGCTACTTCTGCCTTAATCTTTTCAACATCTCCTTCCATTGGAATTCCTATTATCTTTACAGAGCCAATCTCTCCAACAGCTTTTCTTAGTTTTAATTCGCTTCCTAAGTCAAAATCATGCGCAGATATTGGATAGAATTCTTTGATTTGGGCTATGTCTTCAATAATTTTAACATCTCTTATTCCTTTTACCGCATCTAAAATCACTATATCCCCTGATATTCCTTCTAAAGAATCGGTTTTAATAAACTCAATTCCAGGAATGAATAATGATTCTGCTATTTTCTTGGCTATTGAATCCTGAGGAACATATTCGTTGCCAAAGCAGTATATCTTCATATCTGAACTAAATCAAAAGATATTTATATGCTTTGTTATTCTGAAGTTATATGAAAAGGGGTTATTTGTTTGTTCTATTAACAGCATTAATTAGCGGCATTTCGATTTTTTTAAACAAATTCGGTGTTAAAGGAATTAATCCTTATGTTTTTACCTTTTCAAAAAATGTTCTGGTTGTTTTATTCTTGTTTTCTGCATTATTATTTTTCAAAGAATTCAAATTAATCAAAAAACTAAGCAAAAATCAATGGCTGAAATTAGTTGCAATTGGTTTTTTTGGCGGTTCAGTGCCTTTTTTATTGTTTTTCAAAGGATTGTCGATTTCAGCGAGCGGTTCCTCTTCTTTGATTCATAAATCCATGTTTATTTTTGTCGCTATTTTGGCTTTTTTGTTGTTAAAAGAAAAGATAAATCTAAATTTCATAATCGCGGCAGTATTATTATTCACAGGCAACTTATTATTGCTAATCACAAAATCTTTTACTGTGGGTTTTGGCGAAATTTTAATTTTAGCATCAGTTTTGCTTTGGTCTTTAGAAACAATTATCTCAAAAAATGCTTTAAAGGAATTGCCGTCAGGAATTGTTGCTTTTGGAAGGATGTTTTTTGGTGTTTTGTTTATTTTTGTTTTTCTTATCACTAGCGGAAACATAATAAACCTAATTACATTATCAATTCCTCAGCTTAGTTGGGTTTTTTTCACTGCAACATTATTGCTTTTGTACATTATTACTTGGTATGCTGGTTTAAAGAGAATTCCTGCTTCAAGCGCAGCAAGTATCTTGGTTCTGGGAAGCGCAGTAACAACAACTGCATCAATGTTTTATGCAGGCTCTTTTAGTTTGGTTGATACTGCGGGAATTGTTTTGATAGGAATGGGTATTATTACTATTATTGGTTATGGCTATTTCGCATCAAAAATTAAATTTTTAACTCCTTTTCAAAATTAGTTTATCGGCCGTATATATAACAACCAATTAGAACCAAAATAAATTCAAAAAAAGCAAGGATATTCATTATAAGGACAGGAAAATTCTTTATCTCAAGTCCATATAAAATCCACACAAAAGAACCAACGCTTAAAAGCGAATATGTTATTACTGAAATATCTTTTGCGCTTTTTCTTCTAAAAATTTTATAGATTTGCGGAAAATTAGCAATGCCATTAACTACTCCGAAAATTGTTGCAAGTACTGCAAGTATGGTCATTTTTTAAATTAATCTAAAAGAACCTTTTAAATCTTTCGAGAAAAAATTAGACTTTCTCAACCGCATATCCGTAATGCACCATAACTGTGTCTCCTACTTTTGGGCCAGGATACATTGTATTAACATTCCTTATATCATTCTCTCCTATTTTTGCCTTGAATACATCTCCAAACTGTGCAATTAACTTGCCTTTTCGAACAACACAGAGTCTTTTAATCATAGGAGGCAAGGTTTTGGTTATTGCTTCTTCATGTCGGTTCCAGAAGTATTCTCTTATTACTGAAATATCCCAGTAATCAGGACTTATTTTCTTTAATTCGCCTATCGGTTTAGAAAATACTTTTTCTAAATATTCTCTGTCCATAGGAGCACCATTTTCAACTGCCTCTTGCATTTTTTTCCATTCTTCTTCTGTTATTGTTTTCTTGTAATCTACTAGAACTCGCGCGCAAGTAAATGCATATCGCAAGAAATAGACTTCAGGCAGCATTTTCCCACTCCTTTAGTGTTGCTAGTGCTTCTTCTTTGGTTAATTTTTGGACAATTATCTGTGCAGAAACAAATACATAATCGTCCACAGAATATTCTCCGTCTATAATTTTAGCTTCTCTGGTTTGTCCTGGGTATTCAATCACAGCAGTATCTCCTGTAATCTTTACAATCTTTCCAGGCATTGCAAGACACATTTATTCAACCTCTACTTCTTTTAGTATTATTTCGTCTCCTTGTAAGATTTCAGCAGGTATTTTTTTGCAATTTGGACATTCATAAATTGCAACATCATGCGCGTGTTCTATTATTTTTGGTTCGCCGATAAAACCGCAGCTGCATTTTACAGAAGCTTTTACTGGTTTAACTTCTATCTCCCAGTCAACCAGTTTTAAAAGTGCTTCTTTCATCTCATTTGCGGGCAAATGAGCTAAATCCCCAACTTCAATGACTATTTTTTTAACAGAGCCGTGTTCTTTTGCTTTTTCTATGATTTTATTTGCTATTATACCTTCGTGCATGGAATATATTTCTTTAATCTATTATTTAAACTTATCTTTTATAGAAAACTATTTAAATAAGTAAATTACTGTCATTAATAACTAAAGGGGGTGTATTATGATGCGCAGGATTAAGTCTAAGAAGGAATCTGGAAACAAAGATATTCATTTTATTAAATTGTGCACTTTGGGAGTTGCAGCCATTTTTGCTATTACTGTTTTGGTGACTGTTCTTGTGATAAATCTTGGTTAAGATGATTTTTAAAAGATCTTTTGATTTGATATGGGATAATTTTGGTTATTTCCTTGCATGTACTGGCTTGGATGTTTTGTTTTTCTTTGCTTTGGGTTTTTTTACTGCTCCGGTTTCTGTTAAGATGAAAACACTTTTATTACAAATTACTGCTGTTTTCTCAGAAGGCTTGACAGAAGTTGACAGCACAGAGACTGTTTTGGATATTTTGTTTGACAGCCAAACAATGGTTTTTTGGAAGCCTTTGGTTCTTTACGCTTTATTATTCATTTTTATTATCTATCTAGTCTATATTATATTTCAGTCGGTTTCATGGAATCTTTCATTGAGAATAATTAATAAGAAAATTAAGTATTTATCTTATTTAAAATCATTTGCATTATTAAATTTATTCTGGTTTTTGATTTTTATTGTTTATAATTTGATAGATTTAATTGGAAATCTGAGAATAGCATTGTCTTCTGTTAAAACAATTAATTTTGTGAGCATTTTTGCTAATTTCTTTTTATTGATTATGATTTATTTTGCGATAATCTCCTATGTCAAGCTGAATTTTAGAAAGTCATTTGTTCTTGGATGGAAAAAATATAGGCCGCTATTATCTATTTATGTTCTTGTTTTGTTTTATTTTTTCATTTTAAATTTTATTTTGTCAAAACTTTTTTTATTGAGCTATACATCGGCGGTTATTATCGGTCTGGTTTTCTTGCTTCCGGCGATATCCTGGGCCAGAATCTTTTTCGCATTGAATATTGACAGGGTGAAATAATGGTTTTTTATCATAATATTGATCCGGTTTTGTTCAGCATTGGTCCAATTAAAATATATTGGTATGGGCTTATGTATGTTATTTCTTTTGTTATAGTCTATTTGTATGTCAGGGCGGCAGTTAAGAATAAGAAATTAAAAATTTCATTGGCTGAACTTGATAATTTGATGATTATTTTAACGATTGCATTAATTATCGGCGCGAGGTTGTTTGAGGTTTTTCTTTACAATCCGTCATATTATTTTAGCAATCCATGGGATATTCCTGCTGTTTGGAAAGGCGGCCTGAGTTTTCATGGCGGTTTAGTTGGTCTGGTAATCGCAGCTTATTTTTACTCCAAAATAAAGAAAATCAGTCTTTTGCATCTTGCTGATATTTTTGTTGTTCCTTTGGCTTTTGCTCAGGCATTGGGGCGCATAGGTAATTTCATCAATGGAGAATTGTATGGAACAATAACCAGCCTGCCTTGGGCTTTTAAGTTTAAATCAGCAGAAGGTTTTAGGCATCCTTCGCAATTATATGAAGTATTTTACAATTTGGTAATATTCTCCTTTTTATTTATTAAAAGAAATAAAAAATTCCCTCAAGGAACTCTTCTTGCTTACTTTTTAATACTATACTCAATCTTCCGTTTCCTAACAGAATTTGTCAGAGAGCCTGAAGTGATGATTGGTCTTTTGACTTTAGGGCAAGTTCTTAATATCTTTATGTTTTTAGGAGGAGCGGCTTTACTTTGTTATATTAAGAAAAAAGCTTAAATAATATTTGTATTTCTAACGTGTTTATGAAAAAACTGGCGATACTATTAATACTAATAATCTTTCTTACTTCTTGTGTTCCTTCGGCTGAGGAATTGGCAGGTGTTACAAGAGAGGAATTGATTAGCGGAAAAGCTGTTAAAAAGGTTTTAAAGATAAATGAGGGAAATGAAATCCCAAACATTAATGATAGTAAACAGACTTTGGCTGAAGCTCATGAAAAAGAATATGTTGATATTGCTGAGAATGCCTGGAATGATTTAAGGCAGGAGCCAAGGGTTTTAGAAGGAGGGGCTGTTGAGGCAGGTGTCGGCCAAAAATTCACTGTTACAGTGGATTAGAACAAACTTATTCTTTTTAGAAAAGTATTTAAATAAGTTAAGTTTTAGTTGTCTTAACCAAAGACTAAAGGGATTTATTATCCCTTTTTTAATTCTTTTTTAAAAATTTATATATGTCCATAATCTTTAAATAGTAACTTCTTTTAAATTTAGCAATGGCTCAAAAATATAGGTTGGTTATTAGACAGGAAGGTAAAGGTTTTGGTTATTCTGTTAAAAAAGCTTTAGCAGCGCAGAGGTCTTTTGATCATACTCCGGTCATTAATGTTCATCTCGTTGAATCAGTTTCAGATAGCTCCTCTTTTGAGGTAACTTTAGAAGATAGTGTTTCCGAAATTGCTGCAAAAGGAGTAATAGAATCTGTGTTAGGAAAATCAGGTCAAATACCAAAAGAAGCAGATTTTTCTATAGAATCAATCGAATTACTCAAAGATGACCCAGATATGGCTTCAGTGCCGGCTCAAGACAAGTCTAATCTTTTTGAACAAATAAACTTATTAAAATCACAATTAAAATTCAAAGAAAAAGAACTGGAAGAATCTCGCCAAGAAATATTGTTAGCTCAGAGACGATTAGAAGAGAGTAAATATGTAGATATAGAAGATCCTGTTTTGGGAATTCTTTCATATTTCGCAACGCGCGAATTTAGTTTTGGACGATTAATTGAAAAGGAATTAGACTCGGCATTTGCTATCCGTGTTTTGCGGGGGGAAATTAATGATAATATTCCTTCTTATATCAGGCATATGGAAGGAACAAAAAAGACAGATTCAGAGATAGAAGAAATTCTTAATTCAGATCCTGCCCGCATTCAAAAAAATAAAGAAGAGCTTGAAAAACATTCTTCAAAACTGCTCGAAGAAAAAAAAGCTTTGGATTTAATATTATCCGGCGAATTGGGCCTGCCCGATTCTTTCAAAAATGCAATTCTTGAGATTACTAAAAGTAAAAATTATGATAAGGAGATTGAAAATAAATCTAAAGAAATTTGTTATTTTGATGAAATTGAAAAATCGCATGCGAGATTTATCAAACATAAAAAGAATTATTCTGTATTAAAAGAGCATATAGATATTATTCAAGAGTCATCTGAAGATATACCTATCCTTTTTAAAAGAGAAGAGAAAAATCTTTTGCATATTTACATGCCAATCTCTGCGCGAAGTATAACATCAGTAATTTCAAATGAATTATTAGACGGGGTTGCAAAAATTGTTAACCAAATTTCTTTATCACAAAATATTTCTGGCAAAGTTGATTTGCTGCCTCATGATCGCTTTTTGGCATTCAGAGTTGATTTTCCTGAAACTTCTACGAATACAATTAAAATATTTAGAGAAATTTCTGAAAAGATTATAGACGAAGTTCCTATTTCTCTTAAGCTTTCAGGTTATAAATCCTTTGTTCCGTATCGTGTTGGTATTTAAGTAAGGATACCTTTTTAAACAGATTTTATTTTATTCTTTATATGGGCTGGTAGTTCAACCTGGCAGAACGCTCGGCTGGCAGCCGAGAGGCTTGGGGTTCAAATCCCCATCAGTCCATATTTTTGCGGGGTTAACCAAATCAGTCCATCTATATTCTATTTTATAGTAAAACTTTTAAATGGCTTTTGATTCATATTTAATAGGGGAGTGGTATGATTAAAGGAATAATTTTTGATTTTTGGGGAACTTTGGTGGAACAAGGTACTTATTCTCCTTTAAGGCAGACATATAAGCTGTTGAGAGTTAGAATGCCTTTTTCTCCTTTTGTTGTCAAGTTTGAAAGTGTTTTTATGACTAAGAAGTACGAAGATCAGGCGACTGCTTTTAGAGAAGCATGCAAAGTTTTTAATATCGACTGCAAGCCTTTTGTTATTGACAGATTGATTGGTATTTGGAATTCCTGTAAATTATTAGCAAAGCCTTATCCTGAAACAATTGATGTATTAAAAGACTTAAAAGCAAAGGGTATTAAAATGGCTTTAAGTTCTAATTCTCCTTTTAATAATGTAGAGCCTGTTTTGGAAAGGTGCGAAATGAATGATTTTTTTGACAGGGTTAATCTTTCGTGGGAAACAGGCAAATTAAAGCATGAGGCAGTAACATTTGAGAGCATTCTTAGGCCGCTTGGATTAAAACGCAGTGAGGTTTTAATGGTTGGTGATAGCTTAGAGACAGACATTGCTGGCGCTGAAAAAGTTGGTATTAAGGCGGTTTTGATTGACAGAAAAGACAGAAGAGAGTATGATAATAAGATTAAGGATTTGTCTGAATTAAAAAACTTTTTAGGGTGAGTTTAATGGAGGATTGTTTATTTTGTAAAATTGTTGAAAAAGAATTGCCTTCATATATTATTTATGAAAACGATAAGATTCTTGCTTTTTTAGATATTAAGCCTATTACTAATGGGCATACTTTGGTTATTCCTAAAAAGCATTCTACAGACATGACTGAAATGAGTGATGAAGAGGCTTCTGAATTAATTAATAAAGCTAAAGAATTGATTCCAAAAATAGTTAAAGCAGTTGGTGCAAAAGGCGCTAATTTTGCCACGAATTGCAAGAGCGAATCAGGTCAGGATGTTTTTCATACTCATTTTCATATTATTCCTAGATGGGATCAAAAAGAACTGCCTCCTTGGCCGCATTCAAATCCTTCTAAAGAAGAGTTAGCAGAGGTTAAGAATAACATAGTAAGCTTTTTAAAAGAGTAAATGTTTATTCTCGCCATGGCGGCGTAGCTTAGCCTGGTATAGTGCTGCGCTCATGAATGTTTTGATTGGGCAACGCAGAGGTCCCGAGTTCAAAGTTAAAGCTATGCTGAAAAAAAGCAGAGCTTTTTTGGATGTCTCGGCGCCGCCATATTTTTTTATGCCGCCATCGCATAATCTGGTATTGCACAGGCCTGGAAATAAGGACAAGCAAGCCTGACCCGCAAGGGTATCCCGGTTCAAATTTGCTCGAGGGGTTCAACTCCTTTCGGTCGTTGAAAGTCCGGGTGGCGGCGTTGGTTTCATAAAACTAGACTAAATAGTTCTCAGAAACCAAGAAGGCAACGCCGACATTGGAGGCGTTTTTTTAAAGAAAAACTTATATAGTATTAATTCTCAAATAAAAATATGATCAGAAGAATTGTTGAACAAACAACTTTATTCGTGACTGGTGCGATTAGTTTTGTTGCTGCTTTGGCTTGGAATGATGCAATCAGAAAAGTGTTGGAAATTATTAACAGGCCTCCTTATGGTGTTTTTACTTATGCAATAACTGTAACTATAATTGCGATAGCAGTTTCTATTTGGCTTGGCAAAATCAATTATAAGTACAGCAGTGAAAGTGACCCAAGAGAGCGTTCTAAAAAGTATAAAGGCATTTCAGCGAAAATGTACAAAACTCCTCCAAGTTTGTTTTCAAGATTTAGCAGGAAATAATATTTATAAGCCAAAATCATCTATAAATCCCAGAATTAATTTATATTTTTCAAGGAATTTAAATCCTTTGTCAGTTAGTGTTATGTATTTTCTGCTTTTTTTGTCAATGATTTCTTTTACCAATCCTTTTGTTTGCAGTTCTTTGTAATATTCTGAAAATCTTTGCGATGATAGATTGGAATATCTAAGCAATGGTGTTGGTTTTATTGAATTGTGCTTGTCGCGTATGATTTTCAGTATATCGTGTATTACTTCTAGTCTGTCTCGTTTTCTCATCTGTTTAAAATACCTCTGTATTTGAAACATTGAAAATTCCAACTAACTTTATTATTTTTTGGAATTTTCATCTTGTCCACTTAGAAACCTTGTAGTACAAAAACATGAATATCGCTATTGAAATGATTTCTAGTATAAGTTTTATTTCAAAGTTTATTGCTCTGCTCGGAACAACTAAAATCAAGCTTATAATCCAGAATACAAAAAGCAGGAAATACAATAAAAATATGCGCGGGAATTTTGTTTTCGTTCTAAGCAAACAGCTCAGTACTATCGCGATAATTAAAAGGCAGGTTTGTGTTATTAGAAATATCGGGGGCGATAGGGCTGCGGCAATTGCTATTATTATTGCTAGAATAAGTGAGCTGATAAAAAATTCTTTGCTGGAAAATTTTTTCCATATTGTGCTGTATATCAGGCATAATATCGCCATGGTGCTTAAGAAACCAGTAAATAAAAGCATTATTGGCCCCATGGCTCCGCGCGGTATGTATATGTCAAGCCATCTGTTTGAAATTCTGATTGCGTGGAATATTAGTCTGAATAAATATGCTGCTCCAAAAAATAGGAATGTGTTTCTGAAATAATATATTCCTTTGTGTTTTGTCAGAGTATATATTTCTTTTGTTTTGAAATATATAATGATGCAAAGAAAAACAACAATCAGTGTGTATCCTAATTCCATACCAAATCGTAATGGGTCAAATATCGGAGGCATGTTTATCACCAAATCAAATATGCTATTTAAATCTTTATATAGTGTGTGGATTTTAAGTGCACATTTATGCTTGTTCTTGTTTAAATAAATCAGATGTTTTTCTAGTAAAATGGATAATTCAGATGTTGAAGAATGGATTGAAATCAAAAAAAGCTTAGAAGAGCTTGAAAAATGTTCACTGTAAGTCCATCTTATTTATAAATGTAAATTAGAAAGGTGGTTTTATGAAAAAAATATTAGTGATGTTTGTGATATTGAGCATTATTCTTGTGGGATGCAGTCCTGGCAAAGATTCTTTTATTAAAGGTCCTGGCAGGGAGTACGGTGAAAGACCGGATTTCGCTCAAAGACCAATGCAAATGGATGAAGAGCAAAGGCAAAAAATGTTTGAAGAAACGCAGCAAAAAAGTTTAGATGCTTGTGCTGGAAAAAATGAGGAAGACCAATGCCAAATTGAAGGTTTCAGGGGTTCAATAAATGGAACCTGTCAATTTAAAGAAAATGATTTGATTTGTTTCTTTGAAAGACCGATGAGGCCTGGTATGGATAGGCCTGGAAGGGCAATGCCTAATGAGTAAGACTAAAAAATCTATTTTAAAGCTTGCAAATGTCTGGAAGTCTTATAATATGGGTAAGGCGGGGATTCTTACTGTTCTTAAAAAAATTAATTTGGATGTAAAGCAGGGTGAATTTGTTGCAATTGCAGGACCTAGTGGCAGTGGAAAAAGCACGATGATGAATATTGTTGGTGCTTTGGATATTCCAACTCAGGGAAGTATTTATCTTAAAAACAAAAGCATAAGTGATATGTCTGAGTCTTCTTTGGCAGAGTTAAGAGGCGAAACAATTGGCTTTATTTTTCAGCAGTTTAATCTTATCCCGACCTTGTCTGCCCTGCAGAATGTAATGCTGCCTATGGAGTTCATTAATAAGCCGACTTCTTTTGCTAAGAAAAGGGCGGAATATTTATTGAAAACTTTGGGCTTGGCTGATAGAATGCATCATAAGCCTACAGAGCTTAGCGGCGGCCAGCAGCAAAGGGTAGCGATAGCGCGGTCTTTGGCTAATGATCCTGAAATCATTCTTGCTGATGAGCCAACTGGCAATCTTGACAGCGAGGCAGGAAAATTTATTATGAATTTTTTGAATACATTGAATAAAAAACATGGCAAGACAGTTATTTTGATAACTCATGATGTTCATTTGATTAAAAATGCTAAAAAGATTATTTATCTTAAAGATGGAATGATTATTAAAACAAAAGGTGATAAAAAATGAGAAAAAAATTATTTTTATGGTTAATTTTAATGATAATATCAGCAATTTTTGTCTGTGCTGATTATAACATGACCGAGTACACAACGCTTCCGGCATATGCCAGTTCTGCAGTGTCCAATTTGCAGATTAAGAGTTTAAGATACGAGCCTTACCCTGTTAATCCTGGCGAATATGTAAAGTTATGGATTAAAGTGGAAAATCTTGGCACAGGTCATACAAGTGATGCAACTTTCAGATTGATTCCTGAGTTTCCTTTTTCATTGGATTCTGAAGAAGATGCTGTTAAACGATACGGGCAGATTGGTTATGGAAGGCAAAAAGGGGATAATGTTATTGTTTTGGAGTATAAATTAAAGGTTGATAAAGACGCAATAAAAGGAACTAATGAAATCGAATTAAAGTATAATATAGATAATAGTGATTCTTGGTTTTCTAAGACTTTTGAGATGGATGTTGCTGATGCTCAGACTGATTTTGATTTGGTAATTCAGGAAGTTGAAGAACAGACAGTTGCTATTGCAATAGCAAACACCGGGAAGAATGTTGCTTATTCAGTGATAGTCAAGTTGCCTGAGCAGCAGAATTTTGATACTGTGGGAACCTCTGGCCAAATGGTTGGTAACTTGGAAGATGGGGATTATTCAATGGTTAGTTTTGAGATTAAAGAAAAAGCAAGAACAACTGGTAAAAAAACTTTATTGGTTCAGATAGATTATACTGATAATATTGGCGAAAGAAGGACTGTTATCAAAGAGGTAATTTACGAGAGCGGCGGTGCTTCAGTGCCTGCAGTAAGTGAATTGACAGAAGAACAGCGCGAAGAAATGAGAGAGCAAATGATGGCCCGTGGCGGTCGTTTTGGGCCTATGCAACAGCAGCAGCAAAAAGAAATCTATCAGGAATGGTGGTTCTGGGCGATTATTATCGTAGTATTATACGCTGGATGGAGAGGATTTAAGTTTGTTAAGGCGAGAAAGAGCAAAAAGAAATGAGGCTTTATAAATCTCTTTTGTTGGCATTGAATATGCTGACAAATAGTAAATTAAGAAGCTGGCTTACTATTATCGGTATAGTTATTGGTATTGCTGCGGTGATTTCAATTCTTTCTATAAGCGGCGGAGCGCAAAGAAGCATGGAAGACCGATTTGCTAGTTTTGAAGCAGACATTATAACTATTAATCCGGGTTTTTCAAGGGCAACGGGTTTTAGAGGCCCGCCTCATCCTGGTGAATCAGGAAGTTCTGGCGCTGACCAGGACCCTTTAACAAATAAGGATGTTTTGGCTTTGAAAAATATTCCCAATATCAAATATATAATGGGGATGGTTACAGGAAAGGCTGAAATAAAATATCTTGGCTCAAGCGGCGATGCTTCTATTAAAGGAGTTGATACTTCTGTGTGGAAAGATTTGACTACTGATGAATTAGAGACAGGAAGGTTTTTGATGAAAGGTGATAAGTATGCAGTGGTTTTGGGTTACAAAAGGGCAAATTCTTTTTTTGACAAGCCTGTTCAGGTTAATAGGCAAATTCTGATTGAGGGAAAAATTTTCAAGGTTGTTGGAATTTTTAAAGAAGGTGAGGATGATAATTCTTTTATTATTCCTTTGGAAACTGCAAGGGACATTTTAGAGGATATTGATACCAAAGAATTGAGTTCAATAACTGTTAAAGTTGGTGATATGGAGAAAATTGATGGAACAATAGAGGATATCGAGAAAAAATTAATGTTGACAAGAGGAATTTTGCAGGAGACTAAAAAGGATTTTACTGTTTCTTCTATGACTTCTATGCGGCAGAATATTTCTGAAACCCTTAATACCATGGCGATTTTTCTTGGCGCAATTGCAGCGATTTCTTTGGTTGTTGGCGCAGTTGGTATTTGTAATACTATGTTTACTTCTGTTTTAGAGAAGACCAAGGAGATTGGTATAATGAAGGCAATTGGCGCAAAGAATAGGGATATTATGATGATATTCTTGCTTAATGCAGGAATGATTGGTTTGGTCGGAGGGATTGGCGGTGTTATTTTGGGTTCTGTTGCTTCTGGCAGTGTTGGCGCTCTTGTTAGCGGTGAAGGCGGAATGATGAGGATGTTTAGCTCTACTTCTTTGAGTATTGAATTACTGCTTGCAGCTTTTCTTTTTTCGATATTGATAGGTATTATTGCAGGCGCAATACCTGCGTACAGGGCTTCCAGGTTAAAGCCTGTGGATGCTTTAAGATATGAGTGAAACGAATATCTTAAAGCTACGAAACAAAGTTGAGTGTTCTTTAAGGTACGAATGAAATGAGTATCTTAATGCCGAGAAACAAAATTGAGTATAGAAAAATTTATAAATAATACACATTTAATTAATGTCAATGGCGAAAACCAAAGAATTACCTAAGAGATGGAATTTTCACCATTGCAATTTTATTTATTTCTGTGAATGCGGTAAACAAGTCCAGCTTACTTCTTCTTATGGCGCGCCCACATTCTTTGGAACATGTTCATGCGGCAAGGAATATGTTTGCAAACTAAAAATAGACACGTTTACTGTAACAGAACCATAAATCACAAAACCTTTATATTCTGATCATATTTTTCTAATAAAATGCCTAAGAAAAAGAAGATTGGATTCGTGCATTTTGTTGGAGGTTTTTTTGTTTATTTCTTCAACTCTATTTATTGGCTTTTGAAGAATATTGTCAAAGTTTTTGCATTTTTCTTTAAATTAGGTCATAAACAGGCTAAAAAATCTATTAAAAAAAGAGCTCAGAAAAAAGCTGAAAAAGCAAGGCCAAAAATAGGTGCAAAGTATTCTAAATTCAAAGAGGTTAAATCAATTAAAGGAATGCCTTCTAAGTTTGAATCGCATTTATTGGAAAAGGAAAGTTCTATAGGAATAATTTTAGGGGCAAGAGGTTCTGGCAAGAGTGCTGTTGGAATGAAATTGTTAGAGAATTTTAAGTCTAAAACTAATAAAAATGTTTATGCAATGGGCTTTAAGGAGAAAGATGTTCCTAACTGGATTAATATAGTTAATAATGTTGACCAAATTGAAAATGATTCTGTTATTTTGATAGATGAAGGCGGTATTACTTTTAGCTCTAGAAAATCAATGTCTAATGCAAATCAGTTATTGTCTGAGTTGTTGATGATTGCGAGGCATAAAAACTTGAGTATTTTATTTATAACTCAGAATTCGTCTAATCTGGAAGTGAATGTGCTAAGGCAGGCAGATTTCTTGATAATGAAGCCTTCTTCTTTGCTGCAAAAGGATTTTGAAAGGAAAATAATTAGGGATATTTATTCTAGTGTGCAGAATGATTTTGATAATCTAAGAGATAAAGAGGGATTAGCATATATTCATTCTGATAAATTTCGTGGTTTTATTGAAAATGATTTGCCTTCTTTTTGGAGTTCTAGGGTTAGCAAGAGTTTTAAGTAAATCTTTATAAACAATTCTTTAATTCTTTTTGATATGCCCCTGTGGTGTAGTCCGGTTAATCATATTGCCCTCTCGAGGCAATGACCCGAGTTCAAAATAACTAATGAAAATCTCGGCAGGGGCATTGGACCATAAGGGACGTAAGTCCCGCATGGGCCTTTTGGGCTTCTAATCCTTCCTAAGGATTAGTAACATTTATATATCCTTTATTCTTTAAATTCTCTAAAAGGTGATATAGTGTTTAAAAATAATAATCCTGCTTTTTACTTTGGATTGATTTTATTAGCTACTTTTGGTTTATTTGTTGGAAGTTTTTTTGCCAGCAATACCGGCGCAATAACCTCTGTTGGCGCGTCTATAACCAGAGAAGGTGTTGTTGCAGGTTTTTTTGAAGTCCCGCAGGGAAACATTGCTAAGGATTTTAGTGCAGAGGTTTCTAAAAGCACCAAAGGTTGGGGATTTTATAATGCTGAATTAGTTGATGGTGTTCCTGTTCCTAATAGTTATATGCCCATTTATCATACCACTTATGGAAGTCTTTCTGGTTTTGCTTTGGGTCCTGGCAAATATGTGGCAATGGTTGACGGATGGCCAGGAGCAGATGTAAAAGTGTATTACAAGCTGGAATAGTTTTATATACTAAAAGAATTTATTTCTTCTTACGCCCGTGTCGCATAACCTGGTAGTGCGACGGTTTCGAAATTAAAAATGAGAGAACCGTTTTCCGCAAGGATATGCAGGTTCAAAGTTAAAGCTATGCTTTAACCTTCAGAAAAGCAGAGCTTTTATGAATGTCCTGCCGCGGGCGTATACTTTTTAAGAATTAGTTTAAAAAAATAAAAAAAAAGAATTATTTTTTCTTTTTAGCAAGGACTTTTTTCCTTTTTTCCATTGCATTTATTTTTTTCTTTAGAGCAGAAATGCATTTATTGCATGCTTTTGCTGTTTTTGGTAGTTTTGCCATTAATATCACCTCTTTTTGCGAGACGTTATTTTTGCCTCGTTACGTTTAAAATGGAATTAATAATATAAAAAGGTTTCTATTAATTTTTTTTTATTAAGAAATATTTTTATTGTTTCTTATGCAAAAAGCAATCAAATGCAGCCAAGCATTCTGGCGTAAATCTTTTCTTTCCTTTTTGGATTTCTTTTGCTAATGCTGGTTTTGAAATCCATTGCATTGATTCTATTTCACCATCGTTTATTTCCGGATTTTTCTTTGTGAATATTACAAATAATTGTATAAACATATGTTCTTGTCCGAATAATACTTCGAATTTGCATCTTTCGTGGAGTTCGTCTAAATTAACAACTATTCCTATTTCTTCTTCTATTTCCCTGATTGCCGCTTGTTCATAGCTTTCGTCTTTTCGTACATGTCCTGATACAGAAGCTTCGTAATAGCCGGGATATTCATCTTTGTCAGAGCTTCTTTTTTGTAACAGTATTTCTCCTTTTGTGTTAAATACAAAAATATGAACTGCTCTGTGCCTTAATTTCTTTGCATGGCAGATTTCCCTGGTTGTTGTATCTATAAGTTCGTCTTTTTTGTTTACTACTGGAAGCATTTCCATTTAATATATTAAGAATTAATAGTATTTATTTGTTTCTATAAGAAGTTGAATAGAGGAATCTGCTATTATGCACCTTTTGGGCTTCTATGCCTTAGACATCTATCATCTCTATCTCAATATTAAGCCCTTCTGGTATAGGAACTCTCATAACCAAACGTAATGCCCGTTCATCTAGTCCTAGGTCTATTAGTCTTTTGTGTATTCGCATTTCAAATCGTTCAAAAGTTTCAGAACCGTCTCCGCATGGAGAACGTCTAGTAGTAATTCTTAATTTTTTTGTAGGCAGAGGAATTGGCCCTCTTATGTCAACACCTGTTTTTTCAGCAATATCTTTAATATAATCGCATGTTTGATTCAGTTTGTTTATATCTACACTAGCTAGTTTGATTCGTGCTTTTTGCATGTTATCCCCAAACTCCTGCTAATGCAGAAGTTCGTTTACATTGCTTTCTTGACTAATTCTATGCACATACCTGCAGCGACTGTTTGTCCGCTATCTCGGATAGCGAACCTTGACATCTGAGGTATTTCTTTCTGTGTTTCTATGCACAATGGCTGCATTGGCTTGATTTTAACTATTGCAGCATCTCCATTCTTGATAAAGTCTGGATTTTCCTGCAGTGTTTCGCCTGTTGCTGGATTGATTTTTTTAACAATCTCGGTTATCTGGCATGCAACTTGTGCTGTGTGTAAGTGGAATACTGGTGTGTATCCTACTGTCATGACAGTTGGATGGTTTAAAACAACGATTTGTGCTGTGAACTCAGTTGCAACTGTTGGGATTTTGTCTGTGTGTCCTAGAACGTCTCCTCTTGCTATGTCTTTTTGTTCTAGTCCTCTTACGTTAAATCCAACATTGTCTCCTGGTTCTGCTTGCTGCATTGCTTCGTGATGCATCTCTATTGATTTTACTTCTCCTGTTACTCCTTTTCCTTCTCTTCCTGGAACTACGATTATTTTGTCTCCGACTTTCATTACACCAGTTAGTATTTTTCCAACTGGAACTACTCCGATTCCTTTGATGCTGTATACATCTTGTAACGGCAGTCTTAGTGGTAAATCAGTTGGTTTTTCTGGTTCTTTGATTTGGTCCAGAGATTGTAATAGTGTTGGTCCATCATACCATGGCATTTTGTCTGATTTCTTTGTTATATTGTCTCCTGGATATGCTGCTTCAGGTATGTATTGAACCATGTCTGGCTTGTAGCCTACTTGTGTTAATAGTGTTTGTACTTCTTTTTTGATTGCTTCGTATTTTGCTTGGTCATAGTTTACCATGTCCAGCTTGTTTACTGCTACAATCATTTGCTGGACTCCCAGTGTTCTTGCCAGGAATGCGTGTTCTTTTGTTTGTTCTTTTACTCCTTCAGAACTAACTACTAGAACTGCAGCATCTGCTTGTGATGCTCCTGTAATCATGTTTTTGATAAAGTCTCTGTGTCCTGGAGCATCGATTATTGTGAAGTAGTATTTGTCTGTTTCAAATCTTTTGTGAGAAAGGTCTATTGTTACTCCTCTTTCTTGTTCTTCTTTCAGGTTATCCATTACAAATGCGAATTCAAATCCGCCTTTTCCTAGTGCTTCTGCTTTTTCTTTTAGTTTTCTTAGTGTTTGTTCATCAATAGTTCCTGCTTCGAATAATAGTCTTCCGACTGTAGTGGACTTTCCGTGGTCAACGTGTCCAATGAATACAAGGTTTATGTGTGTTTTTCCTTTTGCCATAGTATATACCCCTCCTTATTTAATAGGTAAATATAGTGTATTTGGATTTGTAAGTACTTTATAAAGATTTTGGTTTTACCCACTATAAAAGGAGGAAAAGATAGTTTTGATTAGAGAGGCTTTTTTTCTTATTATAGTATCTAGAATAATAATAATTAAATATACCTATTACTTTCTTTGTTGTTATGGGGGAGATCGCTGTTGAACAAAAGCAAGATCTTGAAATGTATGTTCTTGCAGAAGTTCCTTCTTGGAAATTTCTCTTAAGCAAAAAAAAGAGAGGCGAGCTTTTTTGGCGTGAGGAGGATAGGGAAGCGATTAAGCTTAGGACGCCTGAAGCTAAGGCAAAAATATTATTGGCTGGCGTTCGAAGGTTATTCTATAAAGCCATCGATTTCTGCCCAGTTTGAGCGAACGTAGTGAGCGGAAACTGGGAGCAACAGGAACCTTTTTCTAGTTGTTT
>JAFGHW010000007.1 GCA_016929895.1 Candidatus Woesearchaeota archaeon | reverse complement strand
CAAATAGAAAAACTAATGGAAGCAATACAAAACACAAAAATAATAAGCCCGCCAACAGACTGCATAGTGCCAATAAGCTCTGCACAACTAGAAAAAGGGCTAAAAAAAGAAATCAATGCAGAATTCTACGCTTCTGTAACAAGAACACCGTCTGTTTACAGAGGACACCCATTTGTAATAGAATGCGCCCTAGCATACGGCGGAGAACAGCCAAAAGAACAAGCAATAAAACTAATGAGATTTGCAAACAGAGTTCCTTTGTTATATCAACAAAGCGCATGCGCAATATTCAAATCAGTAACACAAACAAACTGGAGAGCATACGGCTTGTCGCAAAGCAACGGCTCTTTGCCGCAAGGACCACTAACATTAATAGTTCATTTAGCATCTGTCTGGCCGCCATTCACATCAGAAGCAAAAGAAGCACTGGCACACTATCCTGAAATAATCAAGGAAATTAAACTTGCAATACAGGAATGCGGAAGAAAACTAGCATCATATGTAAACAAGAAAAAAAGAATATACGCAGAGGGACAAAAAAGAAGCTACATAGAAAAATACATACCGCATGTAGCAGAAGCATTAAAAGAACTATTATCACTAAAACAAGTAGATGAAGCCAAAATAAAAACACTATTAAAAGAATTGCTAGAAAAACACAGAGGAAAACTAAAGGATATTGCAGTAAAAAACCCGGAATACGACGAAGAACTGGCAAAAATGGGCAAAGAAAATGAGTAAAAAATCAATAGTATCAGACAAAATAAAAGAACTTGCCACAGAAATCTATAAAAAAATCCTAGGCAAAAAACAGCCTAAACTAAGCTCGCCAATACGAAGCCTTTCAAATGTCAAATTCGACCCAAAAAAAGGATATTTTGAATTACTAAGAGGAAAAAAAGAAAGAACCCTGACAGCATCAACTGTAAAAACATTTGCGCAAACACTCAAAATGATGGGATTATCCAAAAATCTTATTGAAACAGACGACATAGCAACAAAAAGAGAAGCATACTATGTTTCCAAAAACTGGGGAGACGCAAGATTCATAGAACAACCAGAATCAGACACAGTAATGGACGATGTAGAAGCAATGTTCGGAGTAAACAGAGAACAATTAGGGTTTATACCCGAAGAAAAAGGAGGAGACATAGCAGGAAAACTAATTGTTATAGACAAAGACCCAGACACTGGCAAAGAAATCAGGATTGACTGCACAAAAATGGGAACAGGCGCGTATAGTATTCCCAGTTCTGTAGAACACTTAAAATTTGAAACCAATGCAAAATTCGTATTAGCAATAGAAACAGCAGGTATGTACCAAAGACTAGTAAAACACGCTTACTGGAAACAAGCAAACTGTATTTTAATATCAATGGGAGGAGTTCCTACAAGAGCCTGCAGAAGATTTATAAGAAGGTTATCAGATGATAAAAAACTACCAGTATTTGTATTCACAGACGGGGACCCGTATGGATGGCTCAACATTTACAGAACACTAAAAGTAGGAAGCGGAAATGCAGCTCATTTAAACGAATACTTCTGCGTTCCAAAAGCAAAATTCATAGGAATCACACCACAAGACATACTAGATTACAAATTACCAACACATCCATTAAAAGAAGTAGACATAAAAAGAGTAAAAGACGGAATCAAAAACGACCCATTCATACAAAGCTACAAAGAATGGCAAAAAGCACTTGACCTAAGCCTTAAATTAAAGAAAAGAGCAGAACAACAAGCACTGGCACAGCATGGCTTAAATTATGTCATAACTAAGTATTTACCTGATAAGTTGAAGAGTGACAAGACATGGCTGCCTTAGGATTATTGTTTTTTCTTATCTCTTAACTCCAGAATATTTTTCGTTAAAGCCCTGCATCATATCCAGTTCCCAACTCTTGTAATCCTCCCAGGTTGAAGAATCTACATCAAATCCGGCATCAAAAAGAACTCTTTTAATCTCACGAATCGCATCTTTATAATATGGACTATTACATGCAATTAATAAACCATTGAAATTTGTATTAAAATCATAAAACGAAGGATTCAAATGAATAACTCTTTTGTCAATGTTAGCAATATGTTCATCGCGAATTTCTTGTCCTGAAAACGCAGTCTGCGGTTTTAATCCTCTCCTTGCATCAGTATCAAACATTGCGGCTTTCATTCCATCTCTTAAAAAAAAATTGTAACAAAGAGCATTATTTGGTAAATTAACACAAGAAGCTAATGAATTACTCATAATCAAGGCAAGCTCTTCTCCCTGTTCTTCTTTGAATGAAAAACAAATTTTAATTAATCCCTCATCTAAATCAAATAATTTATGATTCATAAACCTTCTTAGTATATCTTCCATAATTCTCCCCCCGCGCAATTATTATTTTTCTAAATAAAAGATTATTTTTAAACATTTCGTTTTAAGATGAGCAAAATAAGTTAAAAAGCCAGAAGAGTTGGCTGCCTTAAAGAATTCTAACCCTTGACGTAGCAATCAAAGCAATACCTACAATACCAATAGTAATTCTAGCAGATGTTGGAAGAATCCCAAAAAACATTAGAATAGCACTTGTTAGAGCTAGAATGATTCCTATTATAAATTGAACAAGATTAATTGTTTTTTTGGTCATTTTGAGAGATTATTTAAGAGAGTTTATAATGATTATGTTTTAAAAAGGTGGTTCTTCAAGCTCTTTTTCCATTTCATCTATTTCTTCACGAGACATTTTAAATTCTATTCTTGCAGAATAGATTTCATCTCCGTTTGGAACCTTTTCATGAATAAAATAAGTAGGACTTCTGCATCGCGAAACCGGTCCGCGGATACCATAACCATTAAGATATGCATCAGGTGCATCATCTATTTTTTCATCTGTTTTTATAAGTATGTAAGGTATAACCACGCAAGGAATTTCTGATTTTGGAATTGTTTTTTCAACAATTGTTCCTTCAACCCACTTTCCTTTAAAAAATGTTTTTACCCTATCTCCTACACGGAAATTTCTATCTGCAATCGTACAAGACTTTATTCCTGCTTCAAGGTCCCATCCGGTTCCATCGAAACCGACTATTTTTTCTCCCATGTTTGAAAGTTGTTACTTTATATTTTATAAAATATTCTTTTTTGTTCGCGTATGGTTTCTCATAGTTTTTATAGCGGCATCTTGAGTATAACCCTTGTTATACGCCCCGAAAGTCCGCAGACTTGAGAATGCAATGTGGTTCGAGCCGAAGGCGAGGGAGTAATATTACCGCATAAGCCCTGTTAGTTTCTCCGACCCTGCAAAGTGGGGTCGGATTGCGTCCGCAAAGTCGAAAGAAAGGCCGTATCAAGGGCGAAGCCCATTATTATTCAATAATAAAAGGGGCGGAATTTTACTATTATGTAGTCACTTAATAGTGATTAAAAACCGAAAGATTTAAATAGTGGTAATATTTACTAATTAAAATGGCTTTAGAAGGTAAAATTGGAACAGTTGCAGTGCATAATGGAAATTTTCATTCAGATGATGTTTTTGCAGTTGCAGCATTAAAGATGATTGATCCTGATCTCCAAGTTGTTAGAACAAGAAATCCAGATGATATATCTTCAGCTGATGCAAGAGTTGATGTAGGCGGTGAATATGATCATGAAAAAAGAAGCTATGATCATCATCAAAGAGGCGGTGCTGGAGAAAGAGAAAATGGAATAGCTTATTCTTCATTTGGTCTAGTATGGAAACATTATGGAGCTGAGATATGCGGTTCTCAAGAAATTGCGGATAGAATAGATGAAGGACTTGTTCAGAGAATTGATGGAACTGACACAGGTTCTTTCAAAGTGGATACAACTGAGATGGGTCCTGCTTATTTGCATTTATCAATAAATTCTTTAAATCCATCATGGCATGAAGAAAATGCTGATTATGATGCTGCTTTTGCTAAGGCAGTTAATTTTGCATATGCTATACTAAATGGGATTATCAAGAATAATCAAGGAATAGAACTAGCAGTACAAGAATCAAAAGCTGCAATTAATGCTGCAGAAGATCCAGATTATGTAGTTCTGGATAGATTTTGCCCATGGCAAGAGACAATAGTACAAGAATCTGATGCAAAATATGTAGTACACCCTAATCAAAATGGAGCTTGGATGGTAGCTGCGGTTCCAACAGAACCTTTCGCAAGAAATTACAGGCAACCATTACCCGAACAATGGGCGGGTTTAAGAGAAGCAGAATTGCAAGAAGTAACTGGAGTCCAAGATGCAATTTTCTGCCATAATGCTAGATTCATTGCTGGGGCAAAGTCACTTGAAGGAGCCAAAAAACTAGCTAAACTTGCAAACAATTATGAAGTATAAATTTTAAAATTCCACCCCTTTTCTATTTTTTAGGTCTTTCTTTCGATTGAAACTAATTCCTGTTATGTCTCCCGACGACTGAAAGGAGGAGAGCGCAGCGTGGCAAGGAAAATCTTGATTTTCCGCAGAGTAAATTTTCTAGGGCGCGATTTCCTTTATCAGATTCATTATTTTAGAATGAAGCATTTTATTGGAACCGACGATTGTAAAGTTCTTTTGATAGGTTTCTTTGTTTACATCAAATTTAATATCTTTTCCATCAATATCAGTTATAATTCCACCAGATTCTTTGATAATTAAATAAGGTGCAACAATATCCCATATTTTAGTGGTTTGATTGATACAACCACCTAGTCTTCCATCGGCAGTATAACAAAAATCTACAACACAATTGGTAGCTCTGAGATTTCGAATATTGTTCACAATCTTCGTTATGATTTTTGATTCTTTTTCTGTTTTTGAAATATCTTCACAATAATCCAATGAATATGTCATAAGAACATTTTTCAGATCTGATTCTTTTGATACAGATATTTTCTCAGCATTTTTTGTTGCACCTTTACCAGCTTCTGCAAAATACAGCAAATCATAGAATGGAAGATATATTCCCGCCATAACAGGTTTGCTATCTTTTAAAACACAGATTAGAATACCAAACCATGGAATTCCAGCAGAAAAATTTGATGTGCCATCTAAAGGATCAATAATCCAAGTAAAATTAGAATTCTTATCTCTAAAGCCTGTTTCTTCAGCAATGATGTTATGATCTGGGAATTTTTTTTCTATTATCCTGATAATTGCCATTTCAGAATCAATATCGGCTTTTGTAACGATATTACTTTGATTTTCTTTTATATCATAAGAATCTAATTTTCCAAAATTCTCCATTAATATTTTTCCAGCTTCTTTTAAAGCTGTTTTTATCGTTGGTTCCATAGTACTTACTTAGAAATAAATGTTAATAAATGTTTCGGAAATCGTGCCCGTTAAAGAAAATTTATTTCACTTAAGCAGTGTTAAGCTCTCTATCGTGAACAATAACAATTGTGAACGAAGACAAGGAACGAACAACGTTCGTGACGCAGAGTCACGAAGCAAAGCGGAGTGATTGAGTTTAATCGGTGTTATATTCCCCGAAGGGCAGCCGTAGGCTGAGTTTTTGCCGTATTAATTGCTATTTTTTACACTAATATCGGCGAAAATTGAATATAATTTGTGTTAAACGACCTGAACGCTAGTGAGGGCAAGGCCTGAAAGGCCGCAGAGTTTTGCGCCCTAACAAAAAAAGAATTT
>JAFGHW010000006.1 GCA_016929895.1 Candidatus Woesearchaeota archaeon | reverse complement strand
GCGCGCATGTGGAACTGGCGGCCATCCTTTTGATCGCATTGGAATATTTGCAGGTTTGAAAAAGGCGGCTACAGCAAAGAAACAAAAAGGGGCTGTACGCCTCAAAACTGCCCCCAAATCCGAAAATAAGACTACGACCACATTACACCAAATTCGGGACAAGCCAGCGCGCGTATCTATATATTAAAAAGGTGAAATAATATCTACACAGATAATTACAATACTCTTAGCACCAAACAAAACAAAAACGCAAATGTCATAAAAATAGTGCAAGAAGATGCATTGAGAATATTGTGCGAAAAAAATAAAAACATTTCACTAGAATTTTTGAAAAATGAGATAAATGTAGCTCAACTGATTCTATCTGAAGCACTGAAAGAACTACAAAAGAAAAATCTAATAACAATTCAAGAAAATTCTATTTCATTAACTGAAATGGGACAAAAAAGGGCAAAAACCATTTTGGAGAAACATTTGGCTCTCGAAAATTATTTTGAAAAGACAGAAAGCAAAATAGAGCCTCATACCGCAGCTCATATCATTGAACATTATGTTTCTAGAGAAGTTATTAGTAACATTAAAAAATTGTCAAACCTGAAAAAAGGAGGTATTCCTCTAACACAATTTGAACTCGATAAAGAAGGGCTGATCGCCGAGATCGTTTTTTCCGATTACAAATTATTTGAGAGAGCAGTAAGCATGGGAATATTTCCGGGAGAAAAGATAATTGTTTTAAGTGTCATTCCTAGTGGAATCGTTTTAAAAATAAATCACAAGAAATTTGCTCTGGATAGAAGTATAGCAAAAGGGATTAAAGCGGTGGAATATGGAAAATTTTAAGGTACTTTTAATCGGTCAACCAAACGTGGGTAAGTCTTCGTTACTTAATTCGCTAGTTGGTCCAAGGGTCACTGTATCCAACTATCCAGGAACCACTGTTGAAATAACAAAAGCCAAGAAAAAGTTTAACAACACAAAAATCGAATTTGTGGACACTCCAGGAATATACTCTATTTCTGACCGAACTGAAGAAGAAAAAGTCACTGAAAAAGCCATATTTGAAGAAGAAGCTGACGCCGCAATAGTAGTTGCTGATGCAACCTCTCTTGAAAGAAGCCTCTATATGACATTGCAGATACTCGAAGCCCAAATCCCCACTGTTCTAGCTTTGAACTTTATAGAGGATGCCGAAAAGAAAGGAATAAAAATTGATTACGAAAAACTGAGCGCTATTCTTCACATTCCAATTGTTCCCATAAACCCGCTAATAAAAAGGGGAATAGATCAAATTGTAGACACCGTTTTACACATCCAAAATATCCCGAAAGATATTTTCACAATAGAATATGATGATCATATAGAAAGTGCCATAGACAAAGTATCATCGCAACTAAAAGAGACCTCCCTGCCTAAAAGATTTGTATCCTTAAGAATTTTGGAAGGAGACGAAGATTTCTTCAGGTTTTTAAAGAGCGATAGGGTTATTCGAGAAGCCAAAGAAAGCCTGAAAAAGCATCCAAAAGGTGCAGAAGATATTGCAATAACCAGATACGGTACAGCCTCATTTATAGCAGAAAAAGTTACGCAAATAGTTCCTCTTTTAAAAAAAGAAAAGAACTGGCAGGAAGATGTTGACCGAATTCTTTTGCACAAAATCGGTGGTCCGCTTACCACAGCGTTGTTTCTTCTTGCAATATTTGGCGTCTTATTATATCTGGGTAATCTGATGCAGGGTTTTCTTACAGGATTGACGGAAAGCCTATTATCTTCAATTGCAACAGCGGAGCCTTCTGTTATTACTATACTATTGGTTAATGGTTTAACTGGAATTGCGTTGGGTGTTTCAATTGCTTTACCTTATATTTTTCTGTTTTATCTGCTCTTAGGTTTGTTAGAAGATGTAGGGCTTCTTTCCAGATTCATTGTTAACACAGAAATCTTCTTTAAAAAAATTGGTCTTCCTGGAAAAGCATTCATTCCCTTAGCATTAGGCCTAGGTTGCACTGCACCAGCAACTAGAGCTACCAGAGTTTTACCATCCGAAGAAGAACAATTTTACACCGCCTCATTATTCGCTTTCGTACCCTGCTCCAGCAGGATTGCCATAATAATGGGGGTCGTCGGCTTCTATGGAGGTGTAAATTTGGCGCTTTCTGTTTTCGCTACTTCGTTGGCAGCTGGTTTAATCTGGGCTTTTGGAATTAAAAAAGTTATTCAGATAGAGAGTGAACCCCTTCTCTTGGAACTACCCCCTTACAGGAAGCCATTAATAAAAAATATTTTAGCTAAAAGCTGGATTAGGATGAAAGATTTTGTTTACATAGTTATACCTTTATTGGCACTGGGGGGAATAGCTTATGGCTTTTTGGATATGTCAGGCATTACCAATATTATAGTAGGCCCTCTTTCCCCAATCGCATCTTGGTTGGGAATGCCTAGTGAAACCATTATTCCTATAATATTTGGGTTTCTGCAAAAGGACTTAACTGGCGCAATGCTTTTGTCCGTATTGGGCAGTGAAATATCTTTAGCTCTAAACGCTCTCCAAATCTACACCTTTGGCGTAGCAACCACCATTGGAATCCCATGCATAATCGCTTTAGGAATGCTCATCAAAGAATTTGGATTCAAAAAAGCAATACTCTTAACAATCATCTCAATATTCTACGGTATCCTGTTTGCTGGTTTAGCTTGGAGAATATTCTCAATTGTTTAAATAATCTCTAATTGTTTTGGAATTATTTGTATTCTTTTCTCTACCGCGCGCACGAGATCCTTATGGCGCTTTTTGAAGGCATAATTTGAACTCCATTTGTTTTTCTAAATCGTCTGTTAGTTTCTATTCATGTATCTAATCTTCTACTGGATTGCAGGTGCTAAACAGCGCACGCGGCTTAGCCTGTGAAGAAGAAGTAGAGTAGTCTTATCCTGAAAGGATGGCGATTACGGCAAGAAG
>JAFGHW010000005.1 GCA_016929895.1 Candidatus Woesearchaeota archaeon | reverse complement strand
TTTAGGAATGATTCCTTTTATTTTTGGAACAATTAATGTGATTTCTTCAAGAGGCAGAGCTGTTGTTTTTGACAGAGTATAGTTGATGCTTTCTTCAATCCAGATTGGCTGTTCTGTGCTTGAGTTGTGATAGAACGCAACCAATAATCCAGATTCATTTTTCTCAAGCTTGGTAAAGAAAGTTTCAAATATTTCTTCATCTTCAATCTTCTTACCAACATATTTCTCATTTTCATCCTTAATTTCTTCATCTACACTGAATTTCTTGATACTAATGTTTGAATCTGTTTCAAGAGGTTCAGAACTAACATTAGTATCGAGCTCCTCAGAAATATTAACTTCAGTTATGTTTATTTCTTCAGAAATATTAATCTCTTCGGTAATATTCAATTCCTCAAAAATATTTTCTTCAGAAGCATTACTTATCTGAGTAATATCAGACTCATTAACAGGACTCAAAGCCCTTTCTTCTTCACTACCAATAATAATCTTGACATTAACTGTGATAGTTTCAAATTCATCACTAGCAATAATGCTGATGGTTCTTTCGCCGGCAAAATCAGGAGCAGGTGTTATCGTTAACATATTATCTTCTATAGCGATAGAAATTTTATCTGCTGTTGTTGCAAGATAAGTCAAAGTATCATTATTTGGATCTGAGAAGTAATCATTCAGGTCAACGATTAAATTAGAATTTTTATTGATTTCCCAAGTATTATTACCAGTCCAGACAGGCAACTCATTGCTAATATTTTCAGAAGCAACAAGACCTGTTAAGTTTACATCTCTAATGAAGGCAATAGTAGCAAAAACAACAGCAAGTAATAAAATAGCACGAACAAGTGCAACTTCCCTGCTATGTTTTTTATTTACCAATCAAAACCCTCCGCTTATTGAACCTACATTTCCATGATTCTAAGAATTCCTGAACCTGTTTTTCGAATTTAGGATTGACTAGAAGAACTGCCCTGCCTAACTGTTCGATTTTATACGTCTTAAAAATACCAGATTTTCCATCTCTTCCCTTAAGCGCGTAATAGAATCTAATCTTGTCTTTTTTCAGCAGATGCTCAATAGAATAGGTAAAAATAGTTCTGGGGCTGTAATTTCTACTATCTACCTCTTTTTTATTACTCAAATTATTCCTCTTGAAACAGATGTTATACTATTTAACAGAATCAATATATAAAGGTTTCGGTGTTAAATAGATTAACAGAGATATAGAGAACAAAAATGATCATGGCAAAAAAGGCGGAAAGAACAGTAACCCGCTTCATTACAGAATAAAAATCATTTTTCAATCCAAGCCCAATCAAAATCGAAAGTAAAAATGAGAATTACGCCGGGCATTACTGTTCCTAATACACAAATCTCATGTATTTCTTGCAATTCATGCAGAAATAGACCACTTTGCCCTTATGAGTCCTAACACGACAGTTCTTTCCTGGAACCAAATACTTATAACAATGCCTGCAAAACCGCCTTTTAAGAACTCGCGGAATCTTAACCTTATACTTCATAGAATACTTTCTTGCAAGAGTAATATACCTATTAGCCAAAGAAGGATTTGACGCGAATACATTTTTAGCTTCTTTAAAGAAAAAAATAATGCGCTTTTTTGCACTTTCCTTTGCCTGCTTTTGTTTCTTTGAAAACTCCCTTTTTTTCATAATATACCGCTACTTCACAAAACTATATAAATCTACCCCTGCTAAAATCATTTTATGGGTGTATTTAGCTGGATATTCAAGAAGAAAGAAGAAATAGAGGAATACATAATCTCTATAGACCAAGCTTTAAAATGGTATGATAAACAAATACAACCCAAAAAAAACCAACTAAAAGAAAAAATTCACAAAGCAAAACAAAAAATAATAAAAAATATCCAAGAAACAAAGCAAAAAATAGAAATACTCCAAACTACTGAATTAATGAATCCCAACATACCTGAAAGAGCAAAACATTTTCTGCAAGGAAACAGGGAAGCATACATAAAAAAAATAAATTCATTCCTTGATAATCTAATACTTCCTGAAGAAGCAGAGGATTTGCCCGGCTTTTTTCAGGAATTCAACAAACAAATACAATTTTTGGCAAAAGGAATAGCAAGACCGGTTCAGATACTGAATGAATTCCTGTCAAATGAAACAAGAGCAGTATCACTGCCTTTGGGAAATATTGAAAAAGAAATACAAAAATTAAAAGATATGCTGCGGCAATTAAAATTAGACGAAATAGAAAAAACAAAAGAAAAAATAAGCAATGCACAAAATCAAATAAGCAAAAAAAAGGAATTAACAGAAGAACTTAATGCGATTATCATAACAATTAATAAAATTCAAAAAGAAAACGAGCAATTAACCAAAGAAATAGAATTATTGCAAAGAGACAAGGAATTAATTCATGCAAAAAAAAATAAAAATCATGTAAAAGAAAAAATAAACCAAATGCAAAAAGACTTAATAGAATCGTTTTCTGTTCTTGAAACCGCGCTTAAAAAATACGAACATATAACATTCAAGCATAAGGAGATTATCAGGACATATTTACAATCACCAATAGCGGCATTAATGAAAGATCTTCATCTTGAACTTGTGCCCATGCTCTTGGATTTAAAAACAAGCCTTGAAGCAGGAAAACTAGAAATGAAAGCTAAAAAGACCAAGAAAACACTGGAAGAAATAAATAATCTAACAAAAGAAAGACTTGGCCGGTTTTTAACAGAATACGGGCAGCTTCATTTAAGCGAAAAAAAGCTTCAAGAACAAATAGACAAAATGGATGTAACAATAGTTTCTTCTGAAAAAAGAACAAGAAAACAAAAAAATACAGATAATTTAAACAGCATGATGAGCAAAATGAATCATCTAAAAACAGAATTAAACAAAATCAATGTTAAACTTATGGTTGAAGAACTGGAAAAGAATTTAGCAGAAAAATGCCATGTTAAACTCACAATTTCTTCAGAACCTTTAATCCAGGCAACTCCTCGTTCTTAATAAAGGAAATAGCGGCCCCGCCGCCTGTAGAAACCCAAGAAAAATTCTTTGTTTCATTTAAGGCGTGAACAACACTTGCTGATTCGCCGCCGCCAACAACAGTGAATCCTTTGGAACGAGCAATACTCCAGGCAATTTCATAAGTGCCCTTTGCAAATTTTTTAGTTTCAAAAACACCAAGCGGACCTGCCCAGAATATAGTTCTGGCCTTTTTAACAAAATGTTTAATATTTTCAATAGTCTTGGGACCGATATCTTTTATAACTCCATCATCCTTAACAAAATCAACCGGCAAAATTATTTTAGGATTATCACAAATCATTTTAGCAAGAACCAAAGATTTCTTATCAACATTAAGTCTGCCGACTTTTTCTCCTTTAGCTTTAAGAAGAATATTCGAAATAACTCCCCCAACAATAAGATAATCTACTTTAGGCAATAATTCATTAACCAAATCCAATTTGTCGATTTTTGCGCCGGCGATAATCGCAACAAAAGGTCTTCTAGGATAATTTAATTTTGAAAGCTGTCTGACTTCTTCTTGAACCAAAAAACCTGCATAAGAGGGAATAAATTTAGTTACACCTGTAATAGAAGCATGATCTCTATGACAAGTTGCAAAAGCCTCATTAATGTATATATCTGAAAAATTTGCCAAGGACTGTGAAAAATTGTAGTTATTATCTGTTTCTTCTTTGTAAAATCTTAAGTTTTCCAAGAGAGCAACTTCTCCAGGAATCATTGTATTAATAAAATCTTCAACTTCAGGGCCAATACAATCATCAAATTTAAAGACCGGTTTGTTAATTAAATTAGACAAATGCTTGGCAATCATGTCCATTCTCAAAGAATCAACAACTTTTCCTTGGGGCCGGCCCAAATGAGACATTAATATAATTATTGCCTTATTTTTAATTAAGTATGTTATTGTGGGAATCGCTGCTTTAATCCTGGAATCATCTAAGACTTTATTATTTTTAATAGGAACATTAAAGTCAACCCTAACAAGCACATATTTATTTTTTAATTTGGCTTTTTTTAGATTATTAAGTTTCATCATACCTCTTTGCTATATTATTGTAAGGATAGTTATATAAATTTTGTTGTTTCTTAGCCAAGCTTTATAATCGCATCATGCGCCTTAACAATATCCTTTTCCTTAACATAAATAAGAAATCTAGGAGAGCAAACAATAATCTCCTGCAGATTAATATTTGCCAAGGCAAGCTCATTAGCAATCCTTGCAAGAACTCCTTTGGTTTTAACAGCAGTATCACTAACTTTAACCCTAATCTCGCTAATCTTTTCATCAATCTTGATTATCTCATCTTTTGTAAATAATTTTTTAACATTAGGCAATTGAGGCTGTTCAAGCATAACCTTGACCTCATTAGGAGTGGTAATAATTCTATATGATGCCTTATTTTCAACTGGCTTGATTTTTTTTAAGAACAGTGCAGGACGTATATTTAACGTAATGCTTGCCATATTGTTCTTAGTAGAGATAATAGCATTTTTGAAAATGTTCAGCAACATTTTTTCTTCTTCTTTAAAATTTTCTTCAGATTGGAATCTTCTAATAGAAGAAATAACAGCGTCCAAAGAAGTATTAAGACCATACTTGTTAATGAGATATTTGGCAAGAGCCCTTGAGTTAATGAGGTTTCTCTGTAAATTCTTCTGAACTGCCAAATCTGACCTTAAAATCTTCCAAATAACCTGATTTGTGCTAGCTCTGTTTAACATATATTTCAATAAAGAATAGAAATATATAAATCTACCGCAAAAGCTTTAAATGTGTCTAATTCATGCTATATTTGTCATATCTTTTATATAACATGCCTATTTGTCAATAGGTATTGATATAAAAAAAGAATATAGAATGTTACGAGGTGAGTGAAGAATGGAAGAAAAACATAAAGAAGACAAATGGAGTGGATACTTTAATGTTGATATGGGCAGTCAAAGAAAATACCAAACTGGTTCATTCCGCATCGTTGAAGAATCCTGGAGACCGACTAGCACAGCCAGGTTATATGAAAACAATCATTTGAATACAGAGAAAAAAGAATAATTCTTTTAGATTTAATTTTTCTTTATCTTTGCTACGAAAAACCCTTCTGCTCAGGACTTTGCTGCTCTATTTTAGTTTTAATTATCTTTTCGAGATTTTTGCAACAAAGAATCCTTCGGTATCATTATCTTGCGGCCAGAGTCTTAAACACTTTTCAACTTCTTTGCTGTAAGAATATTTTTCAAACTCGGTAATAATTTTTCCTCTTTGGATATTTAATTTTATTTCTTCTATATTTGCATCATTATTATTCTTAATCAACCAATCAACAATGCCTTCATTTTCTTCTGGCTCTAAAGAACAAGTAGAATAAACCAAAATTCCGCCTTTTTTTAACAGATTAAAAGCATTTCTTATCAAACTCTTCTGCATTCCAGCAATACTCTTAATAGTATTAGGATTCCACATCCTGATTGTTTTAATCGATTTTCTAATTGTGCCCGTACCAGAACAAGGAGCATCCAACAGAATTTTATCAAACTCATTGCCCTTAAAATGCTCGCCTTTTCTTTGGGTAATTACACAATTAGAAATTCCCAGTCTTTGCAAATTAATACCCAAAGCAGCCAGTCTCATGCCTGAAAAATCATTAGCAACCAAAACTCCCTTATTTTTCATATACTGAGCAATCTGAGAAGCCTTAGAACCAGGAGAAGCACAAAGATCCAAAACCTTTTCTCCAGGCTTGGGATTTAAAACAATCGGAGGAATCATAGAAGCAGCTTCCTGAACATAATAATAACCTAAATTATGCTCAACTGTATTCCCGACATCTAATCTTCCTTTTTTATGCTCAATCCAAAAACCCTCTTTACACCAGGGAACAGGAGTTAAAATCCAATCCTTGCTCAAACGATTTTTAATTTCATCAATTGACTTTTTTAAAGTATTAATACGAATTGATTTAGGAAGAAAAGACAAAGTATACTTTCTGAATACATCCCAATCTGTTAATTTAGAATATCTCTCAACAAACTTGGGCTTAAATTCAATATCCTCTGTTCCTGGAATAGGTTTTAGTTTGGGCATTTTTATTTGTAGTATTCGTTAATAAATTTATTAAAATTATTTTTCAATTCGTTAGCTTCCTTAGGAGCAGGTTTAATATTCTTAAATCTTCTTATTAATTCTTCTTTCGGAACTCTATTTTTAGAAGGAGCCAATAATTCTATATCTTTAATATCCGTATCTCTGCTGGCAAGAGCCTTTGTTAAAACAAGATCAATAGTATCTAAATAAAATAGTTCAATATTTTTGAATTCAAAAGGCGCTTTTTTTGCGTGAATATTATAGTCAGAATATCTATACTTTGGCAATGATCCATCTGGAAAAATATCAAATTGAATTTTCTTTTTCCATTCTATTTCCGTTATATGCCCGCTTAATGTTCGGAAATCTTCTCTGCTTGTTATAAAATCAACATCTTTTGAAGAATGGCGCAGATCAGATAGAACCAAGACTGTTCCTCCAAGACCGTATAATTTTACCTTTTTTTGAATCCCCTCTAGGCACATGTCTAAATCTCGCAACATATGCAAAATACTCTTTTTAGTAAGTCTTATTTCTTTGTGATGCGGTAACATAGTCCATATGCAGTTCTATCCATTTGATTATATCTTGTTCATTTAATGAACTTCGAACTTGCCATTTTTTATTTAATTCATTTTCCTGAGAGGAGTCTAGAATTCTTTTGCCAAAATCAGCAAGTGTTGGATCTAAATATTGTGGTCTTGCGGGTTTTGTATATAATTTGTTAACTAAATTATATATTCTTTTGTAATTCTTAAAACCTTTTGTTTTTGCTGCCCGTGCGGTTATTTCACATAAGAAACCAAGACGATGATTAACATCAGATTTTTTGGCTTTTTTTGCAAGGGTATTACAATTAAATTTGCCTGTAATTAAATCTAAAGCCAAATATTTAATGTCCATACTATACTCATGTTCCTGTCCAGGAGAAGCTTTTTTCATAAACTCAATTAATTCTTCTTCAAAAATCATACTATAATAATCGTTTTGTAACTATTTAAAGTTTTTGTTTTATAC
>JAFGHW010000056.1 GCA_016929895.1 Candidatus Woesearchaeota archaeon | reverse complement strand
AATAGCAACACAAAGAGCAGAAGCATATTGTAGAGCACTAGCCCACAATATCATTTGTGCTATCTTAGAACTTTTTCAACGCAGCCGCCACGGTCGGATAACCTGGTACGCGAAAGCGCAGGAGATTCCGAGGAGTTCAGAACTCTTTGTCGTAAGACTCTGCGGGTTCAAATCCCGCCCGTGGCGTTTATTTAAAACACAACCTTTAAAAACCCATTAAAATTCTTTATATTAAGTGAGATACCGGGGGTTTCTATAAAATAACCCTAAGTATTGATGGAGGCTGAAAATGTTTTATAAGGTTGAATTAAAAGACCACATTCGAGTCTCTCCAATGTATTTTGGATTAGACCTTAAAGAGTCAGTTACCAAAAGCATAAAGCTGAAATATGATGGTTTGATTAATGCAGATTTGGGTGTTGTGATTGATGTTGTTGGTGTTAAGGATATTGGCGAAGGTATTGTTATTGCGGGTGATGGTGCTGGTTATTATGAAACTGTTTTTGAGGTGATAGTTTTTAGGCCTGAGTTGCAAGAGGTTATTAAAGGAAGAATAAGGGATATTGCTGATTTCGGAGCGTTTATTACAATGGGGCCTATTGACGGAATGATTCATGTTTCGCAGACAATGGATGATTTTGTGTCTTTTTCAAAAGAGAAAGTTTTAAGTGGCAGAGACTCTAAAAGAGCTTTAAGGGTTGGTGACGAGTGCAAAGCAAGGGTTATTGCAGTTTCATTTAAGGATATTACAAATCCAAAAATTGGATTAACAATGAGGCAGCAAGGCCTTGGCAAATCCGAATGGATTGAGGAAGAAAAAAAGCCAAAGCCTGCTAAGGCTGAAAAGCCTCCAGTTAAAAAGGCAAAGAAATAGGTGTTATAATGAAAAAGAAAACTTGTAAAAAATGTAAAATGTTTGTTGAAGGAGATGAATGTCCTACTTGTCATGAAGCTCAGTTTGTTACTAATTGGAAGGGCAGGCTGAATATTATTGATGCAAATAAGTCTGAGATTGCCAAGAAGATAGGAATCAAAGTTAAAGGAGACTATGCAATTAAGGTGTCTTGAATATGAAAATAGAAATTACAGAAACTAAAGATAATCCTTTGTTGTCAAGAAAGGGAGTCAAAGGAATTTTAACATTTAATACTGCTACTCCTTCTAATGACATTTTACAGGGTAGTTTGGCAAAGCAATTGAATGTTGATAAACAGGTTATAATGATTAAAAGGATTAAGACTCATTTTGGTTCTTCCAAGGCAGATTTCCTGGCATATGTTTATAATTCTGAAGATGAATTGAAACGAATTGAGCCTGCTCCTGTAAAGTGGGTTGAAAAGCAGGAGAAAAAAGCCGCTGCTAAGAAAAAAGCAGAGGAACAAGAAAAACCTGTAGAGAAAAAAGAAACCCCCGCAGAAACTGCTACAGAGGAAACAAAGACCGAGGAAAAAAAGGAGGCTGCTAAATAATGGCAGAAAAAAAACCCAGGAGAAAGAGAAAACCTGTTACTACTTGGAAATTCTTTGAGAAAAAAGGAGATTCACTGCAAAGAAAAAGAAAATCCTGCCCAAAATGCGGTCAGGGAACTTTCATGGCCCAGCACAAGGGAAGAATTACTTGCGGTAAATGCGGTTATTCTGAGTTTGAGACTAAGAAAAAAGAATAAATTATTCCCCGCTCTGCAATGCTAATAAGTCTTCTGTGGTTAATTTCCCGCCTTTTTTAATTTTTTCTTCTGCTTCTTTTTTTCGTTCGCTTAATTTTTTCTTTGTTGCGTTTTCTCTTTTTTTCTTTTTTTCTTTGTTTTGTATGTTTAGTTTGGAATTAAGAGTGCTTAATTCGCGTAATTTTCCTTCTAGTTCAGTGCTTATTTTGCTTATTTCTTCTTTTTTTGCACTAATTTGTTTGTTAAAATTATCTTCTTCTAATTTTAATTCATCTATTTTTTTGCTTTCTGTGATTATTATTTCATGTTTTTCTTGGCTTTTCTTTGCCCTGTCTTGTATTTCTTTGTGGACTTTGTCTGCTGTTTTTCTTTCTGTATCTATATTTTTGCTTAATTCGCTTGTTTTTTCCCAGACATCGCTTACTGCTTGCAGTTCTTTGTATTTTTTCTTTAAGTCTTTTATTTGCTTCATTATTTTCTTTTCTTTGTCAAAACTGAGTGCAGAGGTTTCTATTTGCATTTCTAGTCTTTCAATGCTTGCTTTGATATAGCTTGGTTTCTCTTTTATGTTATGTTTTTGTTCGACTTCCTTTCTTTCTTTGTGCTTTTCCTTGATTTGTTTAATTTTGTCTTGTATATCTGTGTTTAATTTTTTTCTTTCTTCTTTGTTTTTCTTGACTTGAGAAGTTAGATTGTTTCTTTCTTTGCGGAGCTTTATTGTTTCATGTATTAGTTTTTTGATTTGCTCGCTAACTTTATTTTTTTTGGAGAAATATTCTTCTTTTTGGTCGTTTAACTGGTTTAAACCTGTTCTTAGCTCTTTTATTTGTTGTTTGAGCTCATTTACTTGTTTTATTAGTTCTTTTGTTTCTTCCGGTGTCAACATTTAGGGTTATTTATTGAAAAAAAATAATAATACCAATTCAATAAATTTGCCTCCTTTAGCCGAATAGCGCCCCTAGTCCGGCCGCAGCTTGTGCATCGTCTTTTTTAGCTTCTTTTTTCTCTTCTTTCTTTTCTTCTTTTTTTGCTTCTCCTGATGGTGCTGCTATTGGTGCTGCTACAGGAGCTGCTGCTTTTTTTACTGCTTCGTCTATGTTTACTCCTTCTAAAGAAGCTATTAATGCTTTTATTCGTGCGTCGTCTGCTTTGACGCCTGCTGCTTCTAGGACTTTTTTAACTGTTGCTTCGTCTACTTTTCCACCTGATTTGTGGATTAGCATTGCTGCGTATATATATTCCATTGTTTTGACCTCCTATAATTGTTATTTTTCTTCGTTCTTTCTTAGTGTTCCTTCTTTTTGTAGTTTTGTCAGCAAGTCTGCTGCTTGATTATGAGTTACATTTCCTTGTTTTGGATGTGGTTTTTCTTTTGGTTCTTCTTTTTTCTTTTGTTCTGCTTGTTTTTTTAAATCTTCTGCTTTGGGTATTTTTTCTGGTTTCTCTTCTGCCTTAGGTTCTTCTTTTGGTGCCTTTTTCACTTCTTCCTTTTTTTCTTCTACTTTTGGCTTTTCTTGTTTAGGTGCTTCTTTCTTTTTCTCGACCTTAGGCGCTTCTGGCTTTGCTTCTTTTGTAACAGGAACATCTTTAAGTTGGCTTTTAACAGCCAACATTTCTCTTTCAGCTTGTTCTACCAATTCTTCTGCTACTAAATCGCACATTATTTTTCCTTGTTTTGCTACTTCTTTTGCTTCTCTGAATGCTTTTTTTATTAATTCTTCTGTTGTGTCTTTGCAGAAGTATGTTGCTTCAATAGCCAAATTATATGCTTCGCTGGCAGCTATGTTTAGATTGTTCATAAATTGTTCTTCATCTATGTCTAGCACTTGTTTTGTGTATATTGTTCCTTTTTCATAGACCGCTTTTAGGTCTAGTCCGATTTCCATTGGTTCTATTCCTAGTCTGGTTAGTACAGAAGCTAGTTTTTCGCTTATTTCTTTTCCTGCTTTGCATACTGTTGTATCATTTTTAATGGAGATTTTTCCGCCTTCTACTCCTGATTTTATTCCTAATGCTCCTAGTTCGCCGATTACAGGTCCTGGTGCAAATGGTGTTGGTCCTGCCGGCACTATTATGTCATTTGGAGCGATTTGTCCTCCTTTTGCAGGTGCTTTGGATTTATTTTTTTTAAGGGTTTTAAACAAGGTGAATGGGTTGTCTTTGGTGAATAATAAGGCAGGTTGTGCTTTTTCAAGATATTGGCTTATGTCTTGCAGGCCTGCTATTTCTTTTAATTTTTCTATTGCTTTTTTGATTACTCTTTTTTTTGCCATGAATATTTCTACTTGCCCGCGAAGTTGTTCTCTCATTCTTTGTAATTGCGGAGTTGGCAGGTTTGCCATGTCAACTACGCCGATTATAGGATATTGTTTTGCTAGTTCTGTCACTTTCTTGAATACAGCTTTCTTTCTTCCTCCTGCTTTTGATGTCTTGCTCATTTTGCTTTTATCTCAACCGGTTTGCTCATTGTAAATTTGATTAATATATTTTTTATATTTCTTTCTTCTTGTGTTAGGGAACTTATTGCGGCAGTATAAATGTTAATTATGTTTTCAGCAATTTTGTTATCTTCCATTTTTTCATCGCCAGGTGTTGTTTTAATGCAGAATTGTGTTTTAGCAACCAAACGCACTGTTTTTTTCAGTTTTTCTACTAAGGGTTTTAGATTGGTTTTCGGCGGAACAACGCATCCTGCTTTTGGGTTTGGCATTTTGCCTCTTGTTCCCAGTACTCTTCCAAATGCTTTTGCAATTTGGGGCATGATTGTTGCTTGGGCTATAAAGAAGTCATGTTCTTTTGCTAATTTTATTAATTTTCTTTTGTTTTCTTGATATTCTGGGAAGTCATTGACTGTTAGGATTGTGTCGCAGTTTTCTTTTGCTGTTTCCATTAATTCTGGCCCGATTATTGCGCAGATTTTGACTTTTTTGCTTTTTGGGTGTGTTATTTGTGTAAATATATCTACTTGGTTTTCTGGTTTTTTAAGGTCTAGGTCTTTTAGATTTATAACTAAGTCAATGCTTTGATTGAATTTTTTCTTGGTAGAATTCTTTCGTAGTTCTTCTAATGCTTTTTTGATGTTTTCTTTTTGCATTCTACCCTCCTACTCTTTGAGTAGTCAATCAGGATTGTTATGAGTAAAATAACCAGGATTGCTTTATAAAGATTTCCTATTTTTCTGGGTTTGTTGAATAATTAGGTGATGGTGCGTAAATTGCCGATGAATCGTACCAAGCAAACGAGGCGACCTGAGCTGCGAAGCAGCGAAGTTGAGAGGCAAAATGAGGCCTAGCACCAGCACAGAATAAATTATTCAACAAACTCTATTTTCCCGCAAGCTTTATAAACCCTTTACTTTAAGTAAGTTTTAGTTTGAGGGTGAAGACATGAGTGATGAACCTATAGTAGGATTTATGAACAAGCTTATTGTTAGTGATAAGAAGCATCTTAATAGTCCTAAATTAGAGGAAAGATTATCTGAGATTAAAAATAGGCATGTTTTTAATGCACAAGATGCATTGGATATCTTAAATAGATGTATACAAGAAGGAGATTATGTTTCTTTTGAGTTAATGGATATGCATTCAAAAGAAGTTCTCAGCAATTATGTTAAACCTATTTTGTTTTGGTTGCATGCTGATTTTTCTGGTGAAAACGGAAATGTTTCTTCTAAGTTAGTTCGTATGGGTTTGTCTTGTGGGGATATTTGTGAAGCGCCTCGTGCTTTGTATTCTATGTTATGGTCTGAGGGTTACAGAGATACAAAGAAAATGAGGGATTTTGCTAAGAATCTTTTGCAGGAATGTGATGATTTTATTGACGGTGATGATGGTGTTGATTTAGAGTCTATTAGGGATTTTTTTGATTTTTATAAAAATTATCATGCCAGTGCCAGGCTTAGATGTATTTTCTGATTCACTTTCCAAATCTTCTTTCTCTTTGGGAAAATTCAGTAATAACCCGAAGTAAATCCTCTTTTTCAAATTCTGGCCAGGTTTTTTCTAAAAAGAACCATTCTGAATAATGGCTTTGCCATATTAGGAAATTTGATGTTCGATGGTCCCCTCCTGTTCGGATAATCAATTCAGGTTCTGATTTTAGGTATAAATTATCTGAAAAGCTTTCTTCATTTATTTTGTTGATGTCTAGTTTTCCTTTTTTTACTGATTCTGCTATTTTTTTTACTGCGTCCAGTACTTCTTCTCTTCCTCCGTAGGCCATTGCAAGGTTTATTTTGTAGGGCCCATTGTTTTTTGTCATTTCTGTTATGGATTTCATCTTGTCTTGGATTTCTTGTGAGAACATCCATGTTCTTCCTATGAACTGAACTTGTACTTGTTCTAGTTTTGTTTTTTCTTTCGTTAGGTCGTTGAAAGTTTCATTAAATAAAGTCATTAAATAATCAAATTCTTGTTTAGGCCTGTCAAAGTTTTGTACAGAAAAAGCATATATTGTTACTTCTTGTATTCCTATTTCTTTGCACCAGTCAAATAGTTTTTCTAGTTTTTTTCTTCCCCATTCGTGTCCTTTCCATGGCTTTAGCATTAGTTTTTTGGCAAATCGTCTGTTTCCATCCAGTATTATTCCTATATGGTTTGGAATTTTATTCATCTTTTTCATTTGTTTTGTTATTTCCTTTATATATTTTTTCAAACAATTGAATAAAAGTTTCTTTGTCAAGCTTTAGGCCGGCGTCTATTAGTGCTGTTGCAAGTTGAATGCCTGCTTGCTCATCATATCCTTTTAATCGTAATGTCATCAGATTGTTTAAGGTGTATGTGCACAAATAGCCGTCATTCACTCCTATTACTATATTTTTGTTGTTGTTTATTATTCTTCTGTTCTCTAGGTCTACTTTTGTGTTGTTCCAGTTTAGTTTTTCATTAAATCCATGGTTTATTAGCTCTTGTGTTATTAGGGAAATTATTGATTCTTTGAATTCTGAATTGCTAATGTCTGTTTTTTCTTGTCTTTTACAGCTAGGTTTTAGCACTCTTCCTAGGTATCCTTTGACATTTTGTCTTGGCCCGTTGATTGTCCATTTATTTGAAACTAGATAGGCGTATTCTTTGCCTTTGATTGTTTTGATGCGAATAAACCCCATAAAGGATAAATTAGGCACTATGCTTTATAAATTTTACGAATTAAGCTTAGAATTCTTTTATCTTATCTTTTTAGCTAACTCTTTAAACTTGATTGCATGTTTTTGCAATCGTTTTATTGCCGCAGAAACTGTTTTTCTTGGGTCAGCTCCATCTGTTTCAAGAACAAATTTAGGCACGCCTACTAATGGGTGGTCTATGTTGTATCCTGCTGCTTTTACATGAGAATCATTCCATAGCTCTTTTTGAAGTGCTCTGCAAAGAGTATGGCTTTCTCCTTTTATTTCAAATACAAGTCGGCCTTTTTTTTCTTCAAGAATTTTTATTTCCATGTCTCTTCTGAAAACCTAAGTAATTTATAAAGTTTTGCTTTAAAGTTCGTATTCGTAGTTTATCGTCGACAAAATGGTAATTCCTGCGGTTTCAACGCGCAGTATTCTTTGGCCTAAACTGGTTGGAATAAATCCGTTCTCTTTGGCTGATTTTATCTCCTCGTCGGTAAATCCGCCTTCCGGGCCTATTAAACAGATTATTTTTTTGGGCTTTACACTTGTTAGCACCTCTTTTATCTTTGTTCCTTTTGGATCTAAAATTAGTTTTAAATCATATTCTTTTGAATTTTTTATCAATCTCTCGACGGCAATCAGAGAGCTTATTTCAGGTGTTGTGTTTCTTCCTGATTGCTTTGCAGCTTCGATTGAAATTCTTTTTAGGCGTTCTAATTTTGTTGCGCCCGGCTTTACAACAGATCTTTTTGTAGAAATTGGTATTATTTTGTTAACTCCAAGCTCTGTTGCTTTTTGTATAAGCATATCAAATCGCCTATTTTTGGGCGCAGAGCAGGCTAAAACCGTCAAAATAGGGCTTTTCCTCACTTTTGATACACGGTCTATGTAAACATCTGTCCCTGTCTCACCTACTTTCTCTATAGTGCCTAACCCAATCTCTCCTTTGTCATTAAACACCTCTATTTTAGCACCTTTCTTGAGTCTTAAGACTTTGATGTGTCTTATTTCATCTCCTCCCAGTCTCACTTTTCCTTCATAAATCCTATTTTTTGTGTGAAATCGCCTTGTTTTTGACATTTTTTTAAGCAGAATATGCGCTTTTTCTGCTTTCTGGCCTCATTCTAACTCTCACTTTTTGACCTTTTTTCTGGCATTAATCCAGAATTTAGTCTCTTTAATTCTGTTTTTTGGACTACATTTCTAGCATTGTATCCAAGTTAGGCACTATAAAATAACGGCTATTTTTAAGCCCAATCAATCGCCTTTGAATGTTTTTTAAATTCATTTTTTGGTTTTTCTTAACTATATATAAAACACAAACTGCTGATTAATTTTAAAGTTGCGCATTTTTGATTTAAATTTTTTCATATTTTGTTGGTTTTCAAAACTACTATTTTAATCTTTGTAACCATTGAAAAATAGCATTTTTTCGTTCATTTTCCGGTAGTCCCAGAATATTCCCAGATAGTCCCAAATATAGTCTCATTATCGTCGCGGGATAGTCCCAGGACGTTCCCAGATAGTCCTAAATAGTCTTAGGATATTCCCAGATAGTCCCGGAAGAATAACGGAAATAACCATCTATTGACGCTGAAAATCTTCCGGTAGTCCCAGCAATAGTCCCAGTTATTCCCAGATAGTCCCAGTTTCAGTCTTGGGACCATCTCAGGACAGTCCTAGGAATATGCTTTACCGTCGATTTATTTTTATAGAAAAATATTTAAAGTAGTTTGATTTTATTCCCAAAATATGGTGTTTTTCCTAAAAAAGCTGCATAACCGCATTGATCAGCTGGATCTGAATCTTAGAAATTCTTTTGAAAGGGTAAGGGGAGAAAATGAAAACCTGTATGCTTGGGTCAGGTATCTGAATGAACAGTCTGAAGCCCAGCAGGAGGAATTGCTTAGAAAGTCAGAGATGTTAAATACTAATCAGCGTCTTATTCAAGAGCTTAAGCAGGAGCTTAATGCAATCCCAAAATCACGCAGCGAGATTAAGCTTATGGTTGATGAGGTTTGCTCGATTGAGCCAATCCTTGACCGTATCAGAAAAGTCGAATCTCGTATTGAACAATTGGAAATCAGGCATTCGTCTGCTCCTAAGGAATCCAATATTCCTCTTCAGACAAGACAGATATCTTCATTGAAAGAGAGAGTTTTAAAGAAGATAGCCAGGAATTCCAAGGAATACATCAAGAGCATTATTACCGGGATTATGCGAAAGTATGGCAAAATTAGTGCTCTGCAGTTAAGAGAGATGATTGTTGACGAGCAAAGATTATGCTCAAAGAGTTCGTTTTACAGGATTTTAGAAGAATTAGAGGCAGAAAGAATTATGAATTTGGTAAGCCGAGGCAAAGAAAAGCTGTACGTATCGACTCAGAAATAGAGTTTGCAAAACAATAAAACTTTTAAACACAAACAAAGCCCCTTTTACCCATCGTCTAGAGGGGTGGTAGGTTTGAAGTACAGAAATGAGGTGCTTTTAGAGTCGAGTCAGGTTAAAAATGTTCTTGAGGCCTTTAGAGAAGAATTAGACGATCATAGGGAAGCGATTAATCAGAACACCAACGAAATTCAGGCAGGTCATGAATATTTCGAGGCTTTGAACAATAAGCTCGATAAGCTATCTGCAAGACTAGACGAACTTAGTTTGCTGGTAAAGGGTAAAAAAGACGACAAAATTTTCAATTTTTCTCCTTTAACCAAGAGAGAAAAAGAAGTTTTTCAGGCTCTGCTTTTGCTGTGCGAGATGGCGCCTTATGCGACTTACAAGGAGATTGCAAGAAGGCTTTGCAGTACTGATTCTCTTGTCGCGCAGTATGTTACGAATATGATTGAAAAGGGCGTTCCTATTTTGAAGAAATATCACGAGAATAAGGTATTTTTGAAGATTGATTCTGTGTTTCGTGATTTGCAGCTGAAAAATAATGTTCTTAAGATTGATTCTCTTCTGTCGAATTGGGTGCGTTGATTGCGCTTGTTATTTTTTCTTTTTTTATTTCGTTTTGAAGGTGATTTACGAGTTTAAAACTGCTTTCTAGGTGGTTTTTTATGGTCTGTTCTGCTTTTCTGAATGCTCCTTCTAGGTTGTTGCCGTTTAGCTCGTATCCAATAATCACCTTTCCTCCTGAGACAAAGGAGGTTTTTTTAAGAACATTTAGCTCTAGCCATCTGTGAAGATAGTCGTACATTGTTTGTCTTTTAATGCCTGCAAATAATCCCATTTCTTCTACAGGCATGACTGCTAATTCTGGTTTTTTCTCGCGGTTTGACTGTTTTTTTCTTTCATAGAGTTCTAGAATTAGCTCGTGCATTTTGGCTGTTCCGTCTTTTTTTCTTGGCAATAAGCCGAATCTGGAGAGTATTACTCGTGCTATTTCTTCTGTATTTGCGTCAGGCAGAATCTCTGAATTTTCAAGTTGAATTTTCAATGGCATCACCTTTTTCTGTTATGAAAGTTTTTAATCTTTAAATTTTTTTCGGTGTTTTACCATACAAATGTCGTGATTTTTTCAATGCACGATTGATTAAAACATTTAAGCATAAATAATATATTTTATTTCATTCATCTTTTAGTCAAAAATTAAAAACTATAAGTGCAGTATTTTTTAATCATTTCTAGAAAACCCAAAAAATATTGAATTTTAAGATTTTTAGCTTTTCCAAAGACTTTTTTCAAAAAAGGTATTAAGATGTGCTTAAATCAGTAATCTTTTGTGATTTTTTGATTATTTTCTTCAAAAACCCCGACAAAAATAACAAACTCTCTCTTTTTCTTTGTGTTAAAAAATAGTCCTTTCACCTAAAATCCCTGCTCTGACGGGATTCTCCCCAATTTTTTTGAAAAATCCCGACAATTAGGTTTGCGGTGCTTTGAATCAATACCCTTGGTTCAACAAGAAATCTTGGAAAAGTCTCACTTTTTTTATGAATTCTGGGATTTTCTCTGACAAATTAAACTATCCAAAAAATAACCTTTTTTAACCCCTGTGTTTTGCATCAGAATGTCACACTTTTTGCGTTTTTTAAAAAGATTTGTTTTCCTCGGATAATCTCCTAAAAATGAATTTTTCACTGATTGTAAGTTAATCATTATTTTATCTAAGATATACTTTCTTATTTAATAAGTTAGAAAATAATTAATACAAATTAATCTATAAAATATATCTTTCCAAACATACTATATCTTACTATTCATTTTTTAAAATTTTTTTTATTTTTCAAAGGGAGAAAGTGAGAGATAGTATGTATGAATAAACCTATACGGCTTAATTTAAAACTCGCTTGTTTTAATTGATTTCAAAATCAAATCCATGTTCGGAATTATTCAATAATTATAACTATAATCTTTTTAGGCACTAGAAAAACCACTGTTAAAAAGTGAGTTGAGTTAGAAAAAGTAAGAAATTAAGCGATATAACTTAGTTTTTTCTTGTCATCAATGGTCTTTTTTTGTGCTTTTTGTGATTGTTCTAATAGTCCTTTGAGTTTTTTCTCAAATTCTTCTGCTTGTTTTAGTAATGGTTTGTAATCCACTTTTAGTCCTAAATACTTGTCTAATGATTCTATTACTTTTGCAGCTGCTTTGCTGTCTGGTAGTTTCATTCGTGTTTCTGCAAATACGCACATGTGCGGTATTTGTTGTTTTAATAGCAAAGCGCTTGTTACTCCGACGATAATTCCTTCTCCAATGCATGAATATCCTAGTTTTTCTATTTTTTTCTTTAAAGAAGGATTTGTTGTAAAGTAAAATGCTTTTAGTTCGCCAGAGCTTTGTGAGCCTACACCTTCAATTGATATTATTTCTTTTGCTTGTAATTTTTTGTATAAATCCATTATTAATTCTGCGGCCTGCCATTCTAGTCCTATTACGCTTGTTACTGCATGCACTATCACGAGGTTGTATGGTTTATTGTAGTATATTCCTATGGGGTCTACTAGTTTGCACTCGTGTATTGCTAGCGTCGGCATTGCCTGTTCAAAGTGATAAGACCCTATTTTCTCGCATTTTAAATGGTCTAGTAAGAATCCTGTTGATATTGTTGCAACAAGCCCGTATCCTGGAAATCCTTCTATTATCGTTACTCCCTTTGGTTTTTTTGCCAGTGTTAAAGAATTTTCATTATACTTAATTTGTTCTTTGCTCTTTTTAATATCCATAATGCATTTGTTTTTATTTGTATTATATAAACTTTTCTTATTAGTTATTATCCCCAAAATATTCTTTGCAGATTCTTTCTGCTTCTTTACATATAGGTTCTTTATCAGTCGTTAAATATTGTGTTATTAGTTTGGCTAGTTTTTCATAGTCAATATCTTTAAGTTCTGGCTTTTCATTTAGTTTTTTAGCTATTTTTAAGTATAAATCGCCTTCATAAGTCAATCCTCTTTTTATTTCCTCATCTTTTGAGAGCAGTGCAAGCAAATAACATTTTTTAATCAATGTTTTTATCTCTGTTTTGGCTTTCTGAAAATCTCCAGATAATATTGCATCTAAAGTCCTTTTTTTTGATTTGTTTAGGTTTGTAAGCACCATAGACTATTGATTACTTTTAGTTTTAATATATGTTCTGTGTGTTTAATCGTAAAATCTTTGGTATTTTCAGAAGATTTACTAGTTTAACTTTATTTTTTTCAGCTTTTTTGTTGTTTTTCACTTTTTTTTCCGAACAATCCGTGATTATTCTCCGAAACATTTATATATCATAATGTATAAATTCGAGTTATAATCAAAGAGGTGATATTTAATGGCAAAAAAGAAAACACTGTGCCCTGTAGGAAAAGCAGTTTGGTTTCCTGTATTACTGGTTCTAGTTGCACTATGGTTTTTAGCAGCAGACCTTGGATGGCTTATGACTTATGGTCTTGATTTTTGGCATCTAGTTGTCTTATTAGTCGGACTTAAATTCTGGTTTGGCAAATAAGCCTTTTTTTATTTTTTTTAAAATTAAAGAAAAAAGTATTTATTCTAGTAATCCTTCTACATTATATATTTCTGCATCAAGGGTATTAATGTTGCTTCTAAGGGTTTTTAATCTATCTTGTGCAGTATTTAATGCATCTGTTCTGTTTGTTACTGCTGCGGCTTCAGTTCCAGTAAATCCAAATACTTTGTCTAATTCTTCTGTTAATTTTTCTAGTTTATCTTCTACTGCGGCTAGTGCAGTAGTCATTTTGTTAATATCGCCTTTTTTTGCATTTCCTGGATTAATTCTAAAGGCTTTTTGATATGCTTGTATTGCATTGATTCTTGAGTTTATTATTGCGTTCATTTGTTTTTCTAATTCTTCTATTGCTGTAGTTGTTGGCGCTTGCCATGCTTTTGCAGTGTCTACTTTTTTTAGTGCTGCTTTAATTTTGTCTTGAATGTTTTTTATTGCTTGGCTTGGCTCTATAAGTTCTTGTGCTTTGAAGATTTTTCTCGCTATTCTTCCTGGTCCTTTCATTGCGCGTCTTCCTGTGGTATATGCGGTTTGTCTTTTGCTTCTTTTTACTGCTGTTCCCCATAATCCGCTTGCAAAAATCATTATTATTGAGAATATTGCTCCAAATGTTGCAACATATCCTATTATATCTTGGCTAAATGTAACAAATCCAAGGCCTAAATCAACTCTATCAAGTGATGCAACTATAAAGCTGGTAACGTCAGGTATTTTTGCCCATATGACTATGCAAATAAACCAAGTCCATGCTACTAAAGCCCACCATAATACGCTATGTCCTTCTTTTTTCCCTTCTTTCCATACCCATCGCATAAAAAATCCTGCTGCTACTGCAGGTATTATGAATACAATGCATAAGAATATTCCTTGGAACATTGCGAATATGTTTATCAGCCATATTTGGCTTGTTAAGCTTGCTACTGCAAGTGCAATTATGAATGTTAATATTCCTAATGTTTTTTCGTCAATTCTTTCTGGAACGATTTTTAGTTTGTCATTTCTTAGGATTCCGTATAATCCTGCAAAAAGTCCTATGAACAACATAAATTTCATCCATACTGTCGGATTAGTGCCTATTGCTCCGAATATTGCTTCTAATACGTCTGTTATCATTGTTCCTAGATTGTCTAGTGGTCCTTTGCCGCCTGTTTTAGAACAACCAGTTAGTAATATTCCAATTAATAGTATTATTAGGAACAAGATAATTGTGCGTTTTTTCATGTGCTCACCTTTTTTAAAGCATGAATAATGATATAATTTAGTGTTAATGTATTTAAACATTTCTATATTTGCGGCTTTATTGTATTATTTTCAGAAATTTCTTTATTTCTTTGTTTTTTTCCGGGTCATATCATTTTTTTTCCAAATCTTCTGTATTTTTTTCCGGTTTTTTAACAGTAATCTTCTTTAATAAGCATATCTAGTTATAATATCATGAAAAAACAAAATTTGCTTTCAAAACTTTTTTTAACAGGAGCTTTTTTAGGCAGTTCTTTGTTTGGGTGTTATAAAGCATATGATTATGCTGTTAAGAACAGTACAAATGAAAACATAGACACAAGGATAAGGCTGCAGTGTTTTTATGATAAGAAGGATTTGATAATACCTGAAGATATTGCAGAGAATGACAAAGAGGTTGTTTCAGAAAAAATTGATGGCGAAGAAAAGCAAGATTGCATGCCTTCTAAGGAAAATTTGCCATTGCCTGTTGATGTGCCTGTGGGTATTATTGAAAATGATAAAGAGGATTTTCCAGAAAAAACAGCCGGCGAATCAAAACCGCGGGGCATGTCTGAAAAAGAATTATTATTGCCCCTCGATATGCTTGAGAATATTATAAAAAATAATCAAGATAATGAAGATTTGCCTGATTCACAACAATTAGATGAGCCAGAATGTGTAATCGAGGTAATTGAAATTGATAATTATAAGAAAGTTAGGAATAAGCTATTTGAAAAAAAATATCAAGAACCAAAGAATATAAAAAAACAAAAAGATTGTTTTTCTAAAAAAGTTAAAAATAATTTGCCTGGATTATTATTTACTTTACTTTTATCATGTGCAGGAGCAGGTGCATATGTTTTGTTTAAAAAGAGAAAAAAGATTAAAGATACTATTAAGTTTATTGCTTCTTTGCCAGAGTTGTCAAAACCAGGAGTTTCAGAACAGGATGTTTATTCTTTTTTAGAAAAATATACTAGTCATACCCCGAAGGCAATTTTAAAAATATTTGCTTATAATTTTACTGAATTATTGCCCGACAAAAATGAATTCTCTAAATTAGATTTAATGATTTTATCTAATACAGTAAAGAATAATTTCAAATACAAAAGTGATGCAGAGCTTGGCGCGGGTATTTCTAATGTTGTTAAGAATTATGACAGGTCTGTGTTAACATTTGAGGATTTGTTGGATTCTGTTAAGAGTTTACGAAAAGTTTCTCCAAAACTCAGCAGTGCTTCTAAAAATATTGCCCATATTTTATCCGGGCTTGGCAATGGTTCTTTGTTTGAGTTTAGAAAAGAATACAAGTCGTTATTAAACAAGGCATATGCTGATATAACCAAGGAAAACATTTATTCTGCTTCTAATTATTTTAAAGAAGCGATTATTTGCAATCCTAAGCGTTCTGAAGCTTATTTTGGTCTTGCTGATTTGTTGGCAGGGAATCATTCTCGTGCCAATGCTTTTGAGATTTATACAGATTTAATTGATTCGAATCCTTGTGATATTATTTTGTCAAAGGCATTTTTGGAAAGAGCTAAATGTTATGTTTTTGTTAAAGATTATGATTCTGCTTTGAGTGATTTAGAAAAGGTTGAGGATAATGTTAAGGAAAAATATGGTCTTCTTAAAAAATGCGGGTCTGAGACTGGTCTTTCTTCGCGAAGCATAAGGAGTTTTTTCAAAAAGGCATATTATTGCTATCTTAGACCTGCATTCTCTTATT
>JAFGHW010000055.1 GCA_016929895.1 Candidatus Woesearchaeota archaeon | reverse complement strand
TTTATAAAGATATTGAAAAAATTTAAATCAACCTGCCCAAACCTAAACCAATCAAATACCCTGCGACAGCAGCAATTGTGCCAATCAGAGCCATTTCAAAACCTGATTTTTTCCAATCGCCGACAGTAATCTTGGCTTTAATTGCTCCTGTGATGAACAAGGCAGTAATAGAAGCAAAAAAAGCAACATAAATGCCTGTTACTGGCGCAAAAAAAACAAATGGAGCCAAAGGAATCAAAGAACCAATTAAAGAAGAAAAACCAACAACAAAAGCATTTTTTTCCGGGCGGCTATATTCCTTTGGAAATAGTTTTAATTCTTCAGTCATCATTGTATCAAGCCAAACTCTTTTACTGGAAGTAATCTTAGAAACTATCTTAGACAATAATGTTCCACGAAAACCCTTTTTTCTGTAAATCTGCTCAATTTCCTTTTTTTCAAGATGAGGAACTTTTCTTAATTCTTCTTTTTCTGTTTCAATCATTTTTTTATAATATTCCCATGCTGCTTTGGAAGAAGTATATGCCACAGCAGCCATTGCAATAGACTCAGCAAATGTTGCAGCCAATCCAGAAATCAAAACAATTCTCTGGCTTAAACTAGCTCCTGCAACACCCAATACCAATGCAAGGATATTAACCAAGCCGTCCTGCCCCCCAAGAATGATATCTCTAAGCAAAAAACTATTTCTATGAACATGCACGTTAGAAAAACCTCTTTTTTTACTCATTTATTATGCAGAAAATTTTGAACTTTAAAAATCTTTTTATTTAATAATATGAATTTTAATAATATTAATCATATTATAAGATTTATTTAAATCTTTGTTTTTCTTACCGAAAGATTTATAAATACTCATATTAGAATTAATATGAAAGTGAGATTAACAAGAAAACTGCAGAAAACAAGCAAAGACCAGTTCATTTTAACTATTCCGAAAAATCTTGTACAAATTCTAAACTGGAAAAACCAGGATGAAATAGAATTCGGATTTGAAAAAGGAAAAATCACAATAACCAAAGCAAAAGGGAAAAAGAGTGATAAGAGATGAGGACTAGCATTAAAGTAAAGATATTAATCTGTTTGCTAGTCCTAATCCTCTTAATAATAAGCACATATGCTGCAACATTTAGAATCAATACAAATACCAAATTTAACAAAGGAACATATAATAATACTTATTATAATACTGCTAACCAAGCAGTTCAAATAAATAATAACTCAAATGGAAACTATATAAGCAAAATATTCACTACAAACTATCTGGCAGAATGGCAACAAATAAGCTGGACAACAAACAAAACAGGAGAAATAACTAATCAAGAAACAAACGGATTAATACTATTAATGCATCTTAATGAACAAGATGGAATAATACAAGATTATTCAGGACAGGAAAACAATGGAACATATAACGGAAACCTGTATTCACAGACAGGAAAAATAAACACAGCAATAGGATTTGATGGAACAGACTACATAAAAATAGAAAGAACAGATAATCCAGAACTCGACCCAAAAGAAGCAAGTGTTGCAGCATGGGCAAAGAATACTGCGCATAATGATAATTATATGAAATATATCTTATGCAGAGCAGGAGGCTCTCAAGGATGCTCCTATGGAATGTATTTTAACGACGGATTATCGAATGACAACCTAGGAATTGAAATAAGAACACAAGACGGAGGAAAAATACAAGAAGAATGGACATGGACAGGAATGAATGAAGAATGGTTTCACACAGCATTAACCTTTTCAAACAATAACAACGGAACTGCAATACTTTATCTTAATGCAAACCCTGTTGCAACATGGACTAATTTAGGAACAAACCTGACACACAGAACCCAGTATTCAAATGATGATTTGTATATAGGAGCAAAGGATACAGGAAACAATGTTAAAGCAATAATAGACGAAGCGGCTGTATGGAACAGAACACTAACAGAAACAGAGATAAAAGAATTTTATAAAAGAGCAATAGTTTCATTAAATATAAGCATAAAAAACAATGAACAAACAGAATGGCAAGAATTATCAGGAGAATCTCCACAAACCTTAAGCATTAATAACAGCCAATATTTCCAGGTAAAAGCAGAATTTTCAACCGAAAATTCAAACTATTCGCCGTATTTATACGATGCAACAATACATTATTCAATTCTTCCAGACACAACAAAACCATCTGTATTTGAACTAATACCTGCAAAAGAGTCTTTGTTTGAAACAGGCGAACAAATAGAAATCTCAGCAAACATAACCGATGACAGAGAAATAGATACAGCATACGTTATAATAACAAATTCTGATAATACACAACAGATTCAATTAACAAAACAAGGAACAACAGACAAGTATAATGCCTCTTACATAATTACGGCAACAGACCGATATAACATAACATTTATTGCAAATGATACTTCAGGAAATACAAACAGCACAGAAACAACATGGTTTAGTTCTATTGTGCTGGACACAATCCCCCCATCAGTAAATAATATAACTCCTTTAGCAGGAACAAATTTTTCTAAAGATTCAAGAGTAGACATAACTGCCGATGTAACAGACAACATAATGGTAGATACTGTATTTGCAAGCATAACTCACCCAGATTTGTCAGTTATTTTGCTTCAATTATTTGATGACGATAATGACAATATTTACAATAATTCAATAATCGCAAACCAACAAGGATGGTATCATGTAACGATAATTGCAAATGATACAAGCGGAAACATAAACAACACAGAAGGAACAAATTTTGACCCTGCTTCGCTGGGCGGGGGCGGAGGGGGCGGAGGAGTAGCGAGCCAATCATACAAAAACATTGCAGACTGGAGAAAAAAACTCGATACAAGCATAATAACGCCGCAAGAATGCATGGAAAGCTGGCTGTGCAATGACTGGAGCGAATGCACAAAAGAAGGAAAACAAACAAGAGAATGTGATGACTGGAATAAATGCGGAACAGACAAAACAAAACCAATAACAGAAAAGGAATGCGAATATTCAAAAGAAACAAAAGAAGATGAACCAAGATTTGCAACATCCTTATTATTACCAAGAGAACAAACAATCAAAACTGTTGGAGGCACGGGAATCGCAGCAATAATAATATTATTAGGAACAAGCATTTATTTGCTGTACAGAAAAACAAATAAAAAAAGAAAAACACGCGCAATAAAAAGAAAAATCAACAGAGGAACAATCATTAAGAAACTAAGAGAGGCATATAAACGTGTATGAAAAAAATTATTTATTAATATTGGGCTTGATAGTTCTAATAGCATTTGCAGGATTCGCAATGGTCCAAAAACAATCAATAACCGGACTGGTTGCGCCAGGAACACCTGTCCAAAAGCCAATGCTAACAGGAGCGCCAGCAGAATACTGGAAAGAAGTAGAACTAATAGATCATGTGCATGAATTCTTTGGAACAGACAAATTTATTTTTCCGCAAGACACATGCGGACAAATTGCAGAAAGTTTTTATAGTAATTTAGAACATATAAAAACAACCGGACTAGAAGAATTCTCAGCAGGCGGCGAAGAAAGATTCAAAGTAATGATATTCAAAGACTACAATGAACTAGGAAAAATAACACTAATCAAAGGATTTGAAACACCTGAAACAATAAAAATACATTCGACAATAAGAAAAATGGTAATGACAATAGACGGCTGGAAAGAAATAATGGAACTTGAAATGGAATTACAAGGATATTCTAGTGAAGATAGAATTGTGTTTAATAGCGGAAAAATAAAGGCATTGGATTTTGAATGCAAATTCTGACAATAAGTTTTAAAAAGGCAAGTTCTTTTTTGTTCTTTGACTAGGCAACCCAAAATGCGGGGGTTTTGTTTGAGCGCGAGTTCAACAATCCCTAGAGCAAAGCCTGGTCAAATGGGAAAAAAATCCTAGACTAAATGCGCAGGACTTAAGAAGGACACAAATTCTCAGGAATTTGAGAAATCCTGTCCCTTAGAGCCTCAAAGGCCTGCCCTTTGGGCAAGGAATGGGTCCGAGAGTTCAAATCTCTCCCCCCGCATCAATTTTTAGAAACAGCGATATGCAGGAAAAGTAATAGTTCTTTCAAAATGCAATGAAACCAAGTCATCTGAAGAATACGAATCAAAAATATTATTTGGAACAGCTTCAGGAGAATATGTGTTTTTTAAATATTCTTTTATTTCACTAACTTTGCCTATAGCAAATTCAGAACCACGAAATAGATGCCCGGCAGGCACATCTTTTAAAATCAAATTATTTCTTATGAACGGCAAAATAATTGTATCTATACACGACCTAACAATGGGAACAAATCCAGATGACACATTTTCCAGAGACTGGACAGACATAGGATTATCTTCCTGGCTCACCTTATGCCCAGGAAATTCATCTTTAAGAATATTCAATACCAAAGAAAATTGATTTAAATCGTATTTTTTCATTTTGCCACAATCAAAGTACTTGTCAGCTTAACACCTTCAATAGGCCTAATATTTTCCATAACAAAAGTAGCCAATTGCTCAGGAGACTCTACTTCCAGCTTAGCCATCAAATCCCACTCGCCAAAAAGAATATGAACATCCTTAACTTCTGGAAAAAAATTTAATTTGTCCTTAATTTCCTGCTCATTAGCATTTTCCAAGGCAATCTGAACATATGCAAACATAGCAATACACCCCGCTTAAAAAAGGAATATTTATCAGTTTATAAGT
>JAFGHW010000054.1 GCA_016929895.1 Candidatus Woesearchaeota archaeon | reverse complement strand
TAAAAGAAAAGGGAATAAGTAATGAACAAACCAATAAATTGATTAATGCAATGAATACCAAAGGAAATAATAAAGAGAAAATAATACAATTGAAGAAAATCATTACCAATGAGATTGGCAAACAAGGTTTAAAAGAGATTGAAGAAATTCTTTTGTATTTGCCTAACAAAAACATTGAATTTAATCCAGGATTAGCCAGAGGACTAGGATATTACACTGGGCCAATATTTGAAGGATTTCTTCGCAGGAATAAAATCACCAGTTCAATCTGCGGAGGAGGCAGGTATGACCAGATGATAGGAAAATTACTTGGAACTAAAAACCAATATCCTGCAACAGGAATAAGCTTTGGCTTAGATGTAATAACCGATGCAATAAAAACACAAGAAAAGAAAACAGTAACACAACTGTACATAATACCAATAGGAACAACAAAAGGAAGCCTTGAAATAGCACAAAAACTAAGACAAAAAGGAATCAAAACAGACATCGACATATCTTCAAGAGGAATAAGCAAAAATCTTAAATATGCAAACAGCCTGAACATACCTTATGTTTTATTTATAGGGGAAACAGAACTAAAGCAAAAAAAAGTAAAACTAAGAAACATGAAAACAGGAAAAGAAGAATTAATATCAATAGAAAAAATAAAGGGGGAAATAAAAAATGAATAAAATAATCTATATTATTGGCGGAATAGTATTAATACTTGCAGTAATATTCGGAATTGGATATTACAAAATAACCACAAGCCCGACAAAAGTAGCTATATTGCATATAGAACAAGGACAAGTCCAGGTAGACAAAGGAAAAGGATGGACAAATGCAATTGATGAAATGAACCTGGCAGAAGATTATAAAATAAAAACACTAGGAGACGGCATGGCTTCTGTAATATTATATGAAAGCATAATAATAAGCCTAGAACCAAATACTGAAGTAAACATTGCAGACCTGTCAAAAGAACATATTAAACTTGACCAACAAGAAGGAACAACGTGGAACAAGTTTACAGCTTTGGCAGGAGTAAAAGGGCTAAGCATAGAAACACCAACAACAGTGGCAACTGTAAGAGGAACATCATTTGAAGTAACAATAGATTCAGTAACAGTTGGAGAAGGAACAGTAGAAGTAGAATATGACGGCGAAAAAATCAAAGTAGAAAAAGATGAAAAAGTAGAAATCAAAGAAGAGACTAAAGAAGGCAAAAAACAATTAAAAGCAGTTAAAAAAGCATTAGCTCAAGAAGAAAAACAAAAAATAGCAAACAAAATGCAAAGGACAGTAAGAGTAATGAAAAAAATCAGAGAAATGGAAGTCAAGAAAAACGAATTTTTAGCAAGACAATTACAAAAACAATATGACATAAGCGAAGAAGAAGTAAAAGAATACCTAGAAAAGGCAGACAGAGGAGAATTTGATTTGGAAGAAGTAGAAAAGAAAGCGCCGGTAAAGATAGAAGCAGTAAGAAAAATAAAAGAGATGACACAAGAAATAATCAAGCAAAACAGAGAAATAGAGCAAATACAGCCAGAACTAGTAAGACAAGAAAGAATAATCAAAACACAACAAGAACTATTGCAAAAAGAAACTGAAACACAACAACAAACAAAAAGAGTTGAAGAAGTACAAGCACATGAAGACAAAACTGATATGACTAAAACAGGACAAGAAACAGTTGAACCTTCTGAAAAAACAAGAGAAACAAATACTGCAACATTAACATGAAAATAACCTTAAAAAACTGCATAATAATTGCAGTTATTTGTTTTTTAATTCTTTCTTTATTATTTTATATTGGCTTTTTCTCAAACATACAACTAAAGCTTGCAGACACGTTATACGGAGGAAAAACCCCTTTAGACTCAATAGTATTAGTAACAATAGATGACAAAAGCCTGCAGGAAATAGGCAGATGGCCCTGGGACAGAGAAATATTTGCAAAAACAATAGAAAAAACAAGCCAGGCAAAAGTAATAGGAATAGATGTGGCATTTTTTGAGCAATCAACACCAGAACAAGACAAACTCCTGGGAGAGGCAGCAAGAAAAGCAAATGTAATAATCCCAGTAGAATACACTTCATTTGCAAAAGAAGATGGAAGAATCATAGGAAAAAGACTGCTAAAACCAATAAAAGAACTCGAAGGAGTAAAAACAGGATATGTAAACATAGTAACAGACCTGGACGGAATTACAAGAGCAGTAAACATGGATGTAAGCGATGAATATGAAAACTTTGCCTATGCAGTATACAAAGAATACTGGAAAAAAGAAATAGACACAAAAACACCAAGATTTCTGGTTAATTTTGCTGGAAAACCCGGCAGTTTCAAAAGCTATTCAATAACAGACATAACAAATGACAGAATAAATTCTGAAGAATTTGAAAACAAACTAGTGTTAGTGGGTGCAACTTCTCCAGACATGCATGATGATTACTTTGTGCCGACATCAGCAGGAAAAGCAATGCCTGGAGTAGAAATACACGCAAACACAATACAAACACTAATCAACAAAGATTTTCTAAAAGAACAAAGCAAACTAACAGTCATCATATTACTTCTATTAATTGCATTAGTAATATCAATAACTGTTTACAGATTTGGACTCAAAGGAGCAACAATAATATCTCCAATAATAATTGTAGTTTATTTAATCTTTTCAATAAAAGCATTTGATTATGGAATAATAATGAACCTGGTATATCTGCCTATAATTGTTCTGGTTTGCTATGTTTCTGAAACACTATATGTTTACTTATCAACAAAAAAAGAAAAACAAAGAGTAAAAGAAACACTTGCAAAATACGTATCACCCGCAGTAGTCACAGAAGTAATGAAACATCCGGATAAACTAAAATTAGGCGGCGCAAGAAAATTAATTACAGTGTTTTTTTCAGATATACGGGGCTTTACAACAATATCAGAAAAACTAAGCCCTGAAAAACTAGTCCACATACTAAACGAATACTTAACAGCAATGACAGACATAATAATGAAACATGAAGGTGTAGTAGACAAGTACATAGGAGATGCAATAATGGCATTCTGGGGAGCTCCGCTAGAACAACCAAACCATGCAGAAATGGCGTGCTCCACATCAATAGACATGATAAAAAAACTAAAAGAACTAAAGCAAAAATGGGAAAAAGAAAAATTCCCAGACATAAACATTGGAATAGGGCTAAACACAGGACATGCAGTAATAGGAAACATGGGCTCATATGAAAGATTTGACTACACAGCCATGGGAGATGCAATTAATCTAGGCTCCAGATTAGAAGGACTGACAAAACAATACTCTGTAAACATAATAGCAAGCGAAGAAACAAAAAAAGCAGTTGAAGACAAGTTTGTCTTCAGAAAACTGGATTTAGTAAGAGTCAAAGGAAAAAAACAACCAATAGTGATTTATGAACTAGTTTGCAGAAAAAATGAAATAACAGATGCAATTAAAACCAAAATAAAATATTATGAAAAAGGACTGGAATTATACTTAAATAAGAAATGGGGCAAAGCAATAACAGAATTCCAGAAAGTAAAAGACAATGCCTCAGAAATATTTATAGAACGGTGCAAAGAATTCAAGAAAAATCCGCCTCCAAAGAAATGGAGCGGAGTATGGATAATGACTGAGAAATAATTATTTCAATTTAACAGCAGTTCCATAAGCAACAATTTCTGCACTTCCCTGCATAACATCAGAAGTAGCCAGCCTAACAGCAACAATAGCATCTGCACCAAGCTTTTCAGCTTCACTTTGCATTCTATCAATAGCTTCATCCCTTGCCTTGTCCATCATATCAGAATAACTCTT
>JAFGHW010000053.1 GCA_016929895.1 Candidatus Woesearchaeota archaeon | reverse complement strand
TGGGATGATGCAAAAGGAACGAATGATTATATGAGTGTTTATCATGATGCAGCAAACGGATATATAACTACTGGTTCTGGGGGATTATATTTAAGTCCAGCAACAAGCTCAGTATATTCCAGAAGTACTTATCCACAAAGTGCAAATAACTATCAGTTAGGTTCTACAATCGGTGAATGGAAAAATCTTTACCTAGGTGAAGATGCTTTATCAGGAGCATACTTCGGACTAGACCAAGACTGGAGAATGTATTATAACGAAACTTCTGCTGATGCTTTGATACTAAACAATGGAACTGCTGATGTTATGGCTTGGAAAGGAGGCAACGTCGGCATTGGAACGACAGCGCCGGGTGAAGCATTGCAAGTTAAAGGAAACATAAAAATCTTAAGCGAGGCGGCGGGCACGGGAAAAGCATATTTGCTGGGTAGAACGGTAACAGAATCCACATTGGCTGTTTCTGCCGGGGCTAATCAATATGCAGGCGGAAGCGTTGCCGGGGATATTATTTTAAGAACTGAAGCGACATCACAAGCATTGATATTAAACAGCGGCACAGGAGCAAGCACGCTGGTAGTAAAGAACGGCAAAGTCGGCATCGGACAAACATCTCCAGCAATGGGACTTCACGTAGGAACAGGAAGTTCAAGTCATTCTTTGACTAATGTTAATGATAATTACATTACTGGGAAACTTGAAGTTGATGGAACAAGTTATTTTGATGGACAAACTCAGCATTATGCCGGATTATGGATGGGAGATAATGATGTTGCATTATTTGGAGACGGCAATGATTTTTCAATAATGTGGGGAACTGGACAAGCAACAGAAAATACTGCTATTTTAGGATTAGGAAATACTGCCAAATCAATAATTGTTACAGCAAATTCTTTCCGAACAGACGATTTTGACCATCCGGCACAAACCAATCCAACAATCTTTGTACAATCAAACGAAGACCCAGACAATGACAACACAAAATGGGGAAGCGTTTCGCATGATAATACTTCTTTTGTAATAGACAGCGGAAGTGACAACATAACTTTAGACGACAGCACGAATGTAGCAGGAGACTTGAGCTTAGGAGATAATCAAGTAGGAACAGAATTATTAGTAATCGAGGATAATGGAACACATGTTGTGATTGATTCTGTTAATGAAGTATACATTAAGAATAATTTAAGCTTTAATACATATTACGGAGAAATGTGGTATTATAACGGCACAGGGCTCTCCCTGGATTTTGCTGTTGCAGACAAGTATTATAACATGTCTTATAATGAATCCTTTGTTAACGGCTTTGTTTTTGATGATGCAAAAGACAGGTTAAATGCCAGTTATGGAGGAGCATACAGGGCATGTTATTTTGCAAGCGGCTCTGGACAGAATAATCATGAATACCGCTCATCTGTGCTGGTTAATGACATTGAACAGACTAAATGCCGTGCTGAAAAAGATTTAGCAGCAGGTGAAGATGTTACAACAATGACTGGCTGCTGCCTGCTTGAACTAGCTGCAGATGATACTGTGGGTGTGGGCGTTGCAGATGTCGGAGCAACAGGTGCAGGCACTTTGTTTTCAACAAATCTTAATATAGTAAGAGTAGGACATTGATAAAAAAACATTAACCGCCGTTGCTAGGCACACAACGCAGGAAGCTGGCAATGCAAATAACACAGAATATCTTAACCGCATACAAAACCAAAAACTTTATATATATTAAATATTTATACAGTATTAACTACATTAAATATTGGAGGTTTAAAAAAAATGCCCACTATAACCTTATCAGTTCCAGAAGACCTGAAACAAGAAATGGACGAGGAAAGAGAAATAAACTGGTCGGAAGTAGCAAGAGCAGCAATAAAAACAAAAATATCACAACTGAAAATACTGAAAACAATATCCGCCAAATCAAAACTGACTGAAAAAGACGCTCTGGAATTAGGCAGGAAAATAAACAAATCTCTGCATGAAAGATATGCCAAATGAAACTAATAATAGATGCGAATATCTTAATGTCCGCACTTATAGCAATCAAAGGGAAGACATACGACTTAATATTCGATGACAATATCCAACTCTATGCCCCAGAATTTTTAACAATAGAAATTAAAAAACATGAAAAAGAAATACTTGCCAAAACAGGTTTATCAAAGCCAGATTTTGAATTATTCTTATCACTACTGCGCCCAAGAATTAACTTTGTCTCAGCCAACAAATTCAAGCAATTAATACCCAAAGCAGAAAAAATAACTCCGGATATTAATGATACAGAATACATCGCTCTGGCAATTGCAATGAAATGCGCTATCTGGTCAAATGATAAAAAACTAAAAGAACAAAAAACAATTAAAATATACAACACAAAAGAATTAATACAGGTTAAATTTTAAAAAATAGAGAAATAGCTAAAAAAACTCTTTTAGAGAAGAATAACAATTGTCATAAAAACGTATTCCAAGACAGAACAATGCGAAACTATTTGGTGTTCAAACAAAAAAGTTATACCTACACAAAACGCAATATTTAAATGTATGTAGGTATAAATCACAAATAAGGGGTGGAAAAAATGGACAAAAAAATACTAATAATAATCGGAATGGCAATACTAATACTAGTATTAATAATAGTATTTGCAGTTCCAAAAATAAGCAATGCATACAAAATGGAAGGATTTCAGCAGGGAGTTGCAGTATGCCAGCAGCAAATAACAAACACTTTGATAACTGACTTAAGCACAAGAGGATACACAACATTAACAGTAGGAGACAAGGTAATAACACTGGGAATAATACCAACAGAAGAGCAGCTAAAACAAATGAAAGAACAAAAAGGTGAAGCACAATGAAAAAATATCCCTATCCATTAGCAAAAAAAAGATTTGACATTAAAACAATAATAATAACAATAATGGCAGTAATAATAATAGCACTGTTATTACTATTATTCCTGCCAAAAATGACAAGCTCTTTAAGAACAGAAGGATTTAAGCAGGGAATACAAATATGCCAAACACAAATCATAACAAAAATAATGAACGACCTAAACACGCAGAAATTCACAGAAATACAAATAGGCGACCAAAAAATAAAACTAGGAATAGTAAATGTGCAGGAAATACCAGAACAAGAGGCGCAAGAACCGTAATATTTAAATAACAGTTGTTATTTTTATAATACGGATGTTACAAAAAAAAGACAGAGAAAAGATACTATTTTTTAGAGAATCGTGCTTTAAAATAGCCGGACTTATTTTTAACTATCCCAACAAGAAATTTCATATACGAGAACTTGCAAAAAAAACAAAACTATCAACAACTGCAGTTATTAGTTCTATAAAAGATTTAAAAAATTTCAAAATTATTAAACTATACAAAACTGATTTAACAACTGATGTACAGGCAGACCTGGAATCAGAATCTTACTTTTTCTACAAAAAGATATTTAATTTATACAGATTAGAAAGATATTCGATTATACAAACATTAAAAGAATCCTTTAGAGCAGAAACCATAGTGCTGTTTGGTTCTTTTGCCAAAGGGGAGGATATAGAAGAAAGCGACATAGATATTCTTATATTAAGTAAAAGCAAACTTCCGAAAGAACCAGACTTATCAATTCCTGAAAAAGAACTTAACAGGAAAATAAATCTTCATGTATTAAAATCACTTGATAAAAGCGCCCCTGAATTTAAAAATTCAGCGGCTAATGGAATAGTGCTATACGGCTACCTAAAGGTGATTTAATGATAAACTCCTTTGAAAACTATCTAAAGATAGGCAAGGTCAAGAGAAAAACCCCTGACCCTGAAGAAGCCAAAGCACTATTGAGCAAAGCACTGGACAGACTAGAATATTTAAATAATCAAAATATTAATGATAATACCGCAAAATTCATTTTAGAAGATTCATATGAAGCAGCAAGGGGCGCTGCACAAGCCCTGATGTCGCTTAGGGGATTTAAACCATACTTACATGAAGCAACAATTAGTTTTATAAAAGAATTCTTTATTGCTGAATTTCAAGAAGAGGATATCTACACTTTTGACAGATTCAGGCGGTTAAGGAATGATTCAATCTATAAAGCAGTTGAAATAACAAAAGAAGATGCTAAAGTCTCATTGCTATTCGCCAAAAAATTCATTCAAAAAATAAAAAGGATTCAATCATGAACACCGAAAAAATAATAGGAAAAAGATTATTTTTAATTTTATTATTCCTATTAGTTTCCTGCTCTTCTAAACCAAACATAACAGCCCCCAGGAGCAATACTAGATTTAGGAGAAATAGATTATTCTATATTTGAAATAATATCATTAGAAGGCGGAGGAGAATGCAAAGGAACACAAGAAAATCCCTGCCTGGCAATTGCTAATTTTAAAGCCAAAGAAGCAATATAAGCAAACCCAATGCAATTACTAGAGATTGATTCTCCAATAAAGGAAATAAAAGGATACAACCAAAAAATAAAATTTGAACCAGGACATGATTACACTCTAAAATACGAAGTCATTAAAATAAATCCTGCAGACACAATAACATGGAAGTTTGCAGGAGTGGAATAATATAATTGATTCCATATAATAGGAACAGTTATTCCAATAAAATAGAATTCTAAAGAAAAGTTTATATAGTTCCAAAGAAATGGAACAATTATTCCAATAAAATGGAATAATAAAATGCTGACTAAACAACACAAAATTATCGAAGCGTTTGCTGGCGCGCCCTGGAAACCCCTGACATTTAAAAAAATCAAAGAAATCTCAAAGAACAAATCAGATAATTATGTACACGCGACATTAAAAGAATTTGTTAAAAAGAACATAATAACACAAGAGAAAATAGGCAACAGCATAATCTACTCAATAAACAATAACACCCATGCACTAAACACAATCGGTTATGTCTTAGAAAACAAGGCAAATTCCCTTGCTTACCTCCCGCACAAAAACCTTAACAAAATAATACAAAAAATCAAAACATCCTTTTATTCATTAATAATAACCGGCAGCTATGCAAAAAAAACACAAAAACCCGATTCAGACATTGACATAGTAATCCTCTGCGATGACACACATAATCCGGCCAAAATACTCTCAGAAATAAGAATGGAATCCAAAATGATGCAGCCCGAAATACATCCCTACGTTTTTAGTGAATCACAATTTTATGAAATGCTTACAAATAAAAAAGAAAATTATGGAAAAGAAATCGCAAAAAACAACCTAATCATAACCGGAGCCAAACAGTATTATGCGATTTTAATCAGGGCGATAGAAAATGGATTCAAAGGCTAAAATATACTTAAACAGAGCATTCAATGAAATCCAAGCAGCAGAAATATTATTCAAAATATCAAATGACGATAACAAGAAGAAAGCCATATTAGAGGGCTCGCCAAAAAACTCAAAATAAACCACATGATGATTTTGAGAAAAATGAAAGAACTATCCCAATCAAATATTGTTGATTACAAAGCGGAAGGCAAAAACAAAGTCTATTTCTTAAAAAAAACATCTGAAACAAGAAAATATGTTTTCATGACAGAAAACCACAAATTAATTGAGCTGCTTAAAAAATATTCACTTTTAAGAAAAATAATAGAAAAAATCCAGAATAACCAAAAAATCAAATTAGCTGTTATCTTCGGCTCTTACGCAAAAGAAACAGCCAAACACGACAGCGACATAGACATTTATGTTGAAGCATCTGACCAAAAGATAAAATCAAAACTGGAATTAATCGACTCAAAAATAAATGTGAAAATAGGCAAATATGACCGAACCAATAATCTCATAAAAGAAATAGAAAAAAATCATATCATTATTAAAGGAGTTGAAAGATTTTATGAAAAAAATAAGTTTTTTGATTAAATTAAATACAAAACGAAAACTGGAAATTGTTGAATTAAGCGAAGAGATGAAAAACTCTTATATTGAAAAATCTGAAAGCAATCTGATTTCTTCTAAGATATTACTCAAAAATGAAAGATTAGAAGAAGCGGTTTCGCTGGCATATTACTCCATGTATCACATTCTAGCTGCACTACTATTCAAAATCGGAATCAAGAGAGAAAACCACTCTGCATCAATAATTCTGCTCAAGGAAATATTTGATATCAACAACAAAGAAATAGCATTTGCAAAAAAAGAAAAAGACGCAATCATAAGCTATTCATGCGGAAACTACAAAACATGCACAATAGGACAAATTGAAGAATTCAAACTCCCAATATGGTATGGGGCTACTTCTGGCTTGGCCAGACACTGTGCCTGGACAGGATTACATAGGGATTATTCTTATTCCCTTTTTTTCAGGAATAATAGAAACTTCTTCTTCAGCACTCAAATTATACCTTTTGACTACTTCTTTAGGAATTCTCAAACCCAAGCTCAATCCCCATTTAGTAAGTTTTGCATGAAACCTCTTCATTTCCCTGTATTTATCTGCCACATTGTGCAATTGATTCATATCCAGAATCTCATCACCGCATTTTTCGCAATGAAAATACTTGTATTTAACACCATCAGGAGTATTGCCAAACAACTCCTTCATCTTGCCCGTACATTTTGAACATTTTCTTGACATTTTTTAAATACCTCCAAAAGATTATTTTTTCTCGATTGTAACTATCCTGATAATCCCGCCGATTATTTCATCAACACAAATAACAGTAAATTTCTTAAACTTTTTAACAAATTTTATTCGGTTCTTTCCAAACCGTAACTGTCTGCCTCCCTTAATAGCAGACTCCACCAAATCAGGAGTAATTCCCCTTTGCAGAGCCCGAATAAAAGCATGCCTCTTTATTTCTATATGATATAGATTAATATCCATTAATATCATATAATATTAATAGGTATATAAAGGTTTCGATTAAAAAAAAGTCAATTAAGCAACAACACATTTGAGATTTTACACTGTGCCGGGATAGAATTATTTCTGATTTGAACCGGAAATTCTAACATTATACTCGGAAATATTCCGGTTTTAGAAGAGAAAAACATATAAAGGATTAAAACATAAATAATAACATAATAGATTAACCGGAAGTTTAACATTAAATTTAACCAGAAGTTTTATATACTACAGGTGTTTTAAAATGAATAAGAAGATAATTGATATTGAATCACATGCCTTTTTCAGAATGCTTGAACGAGGCACACAATACGGATTAGAGTTTCGGGAAACCAAAAACCGCGCATATAACACAATAAAACTAGGAAAACTTTCCAAAAGAAAACACTTTTCAAAAAAACACAAAACATATTATAATTATTTTAATGACAATTTGTCATTTTATGTTATTTGCAAAGAATATAAAAACCAAATCTTAATCAGAACAATTATAATAGAAAAAGGAAAAGAATAAAATGAAAAAAAAGAAAAGAATTTGTATAAACTGCAAGATTCCGATGAAAAAAACATCTGTAAGATACAAAAACATAGATTTTGAAGCAATGCAGTGCCCTAAATGCAAAGAAAAAATCTTTACAGAAGATTTGGCAATGAAAGCAATCTCAAAACTAGAAACAGAAAGACTAAAATCAGAATATATCAAACAACCCATAAAAATAGGACACAGCTGGGGAATAACATTTCCAAAAGAAATTACAGATGTATTTGATTTAAACAAACCAAAAACAAGATTAAAACTACATCCTGACCTTGAAAAAGGAAAAATAGAGATTTCTTTGAAATAATAAAAACGATTTCTTAAAGGATAAATTCAAATTTTTTATTCCCTGAATATCAATCATATTCTGATTTTGAATTCTTGTTTTTACCGAAAAGCTTATAAATATACTTCTTAAAGTATAGTATTATCCTTTATCAAGTATATGTTATTCAAAGAAGAACTTAGAATCATAGAGCTATTCAGATTAGCGCCTTTTACAGAATTAACACTTCAGGAAATCATGCAAAAACTGGGCAAAAAGTCCTATAACTGGACTTATTTAGCTGTCCAGAAGCTTGCAAAAAAAGGAATTCTAGACACAAGAAAAATAGGAAAAACAATAGTAGCAAAACTAAACCTAGAATCCAAAGAAACAATCACATGGCTTATTCTCCTAGAAAGACAAAAAACACACAAAACAAAACACAAAATCATCGACGATATAAAGAAAATAACTCCCTTTTTCGTATTACTCGAAAACAAAAAAGGAATAACAGCAATCGTAGAAAATAAGGAATTAAAAAGCAAAATAAAAGAAAAAATAAAACAAACTTCCAACCTAAAAATTCTCACAAAACAAGAATTCATACTTCTTTTGACTTCAGCAGGAGAAAATCCTGCTAAAAACTTGGTAAAGGACCATCTAGTTCTGGCAGGAGCTGAAGTCTACTACGAAATACTGCTGGAGGCATACAGGCATGGACTTAGATAATAGATGGAGGAATATTGCACTGATTTTACTAGTGCTAACACTATTCCTGCCGCTGGTCTATGCATTCACAGGAACAGGAAGCATTTACGAAGTAAACAGCACAGCACAAGGAGCAAGCGGAGACACAGGAATAGGAAGCACATACACGATAAGATACACAACAACGCCATACCAGCCAGGAAGCTTCCCGGCACAAAATGATGACTTAACAGCAAATATAGGATGGTTTACAGGAGCAATAGGAAACACAGAACCAAACATAACAAGAATCTACATAACAACACCATCAGGAAGAAACCTAACAACAGAAGCAATAACATGCTATGTAAATGTATCAGACACGCAAGAAGAAAACTTAACAGTATACTTTAACTGGTACAATAACTCAGTGCAAATACCATCATTATCTGGAGCTGCCAATGCACGAAATGGAATATTGACAAATATATCAACATTACAATCAACACTAACAACAACAGGAGAAAACTGGACCTGCGAAGCAAAAGCAAGCGATGGAAGAATAAATGAAACAGACTGGAACAATGCAACAATAGTAATTACTGCAATAACCACCCCCGGAGGAGCAGCAGGAGGAGCAGCAGGAGGAGGAGTAATACGCACAGAAATACCACAACCATGCATAGAAGCATGGATATGCACAGAATGGAGCAACTG
>JAFGHW010000052.1 GCA_016929895.1 Candidatus Woesearchaeota archaeon | reverse complement strand
CACACGATAACATATTTATCACCTCTACACATTTTTAAACACCAAGTGTTTAAAAATTAAGCGAGGTTAAAACATGCAATCATGAATAGAGAATTAGTATTACTTTATTTAAATGTATGGTTAAAAAGAAAAAGAATTAAAAAAATAAATTTATCCTAAATCCATTGCTTCTATTTCAGCAAGTTCTTGGTCTAATGCATCTAGTTCAGCAAGGTCTGAATCCAAAGTATCAGTTATTTCTTGTAAATCTCTTTCTACATCATCTACTGTTGGTTCTCCTGCTGTAACTCCATCTTTAGCACATCCTGCGATTAGTAAACCAAGCACGATCAAAGCAAGTATTATTGCTGTTTTTTTCATTTTATTTTTCCTCTCTGTGTCTGCAGATATTTAAACCTTATGTTTATTCTGCAGGTTCTTGTTCTGTGCTTTCTTGCTCTTCTTGTTCTTCTACTTCTGTTTCTTGTTCTTCAGTTTCTGTTTTTTCTTCAGTCTCTTCTTCAACTTCTTCTGCTGCTTCAGCTGCTACTTCTTCAGCCTCTTCAGCTTCCTCAGCTGCTGCTTCTTCTGCTTCTGTTTCTGGCTCTAGTCCTTCGCTGATTTCTTGTCCTTGCTGTGCTTTTCTGATTTTTCTTACAACGTCTTTCAATAACATGTGTGCTTCTTTTATTTTCTTATGAGCTTGCACCATGTTTCGTGTTGCTTCGTTTACTTGTCCTGCCTGTAGTTTTTCTTGAACAGTGGCATGTTCTTGGTTTGCTTCTTCAATTTTTGCATTGAATTCTTCCATTATTGCTTCTATTGAAGAAGTGTCTTTTCCTTGTTTTTGTAGCTGCTCGATTGTTCTTTCTAATTTAGATTGCAATCGTTCAATTTTAACAAGTGTTCCGCCAAACTTTTCTGAAGCTACTTTTGTTGCTTTTTCTTTGATTTCTTTGTTTGCTTTTTTCCATGTTTCTCTGACCATTTTTGCAGATTCTTTTATTTCTTCTGTGGTGGCTGCATCTGTTGTTTCTTCTACAGTTTGTCTTACACTTGCCAATTCTTCCATGCTTGCTTCAAGGCCTGCAATTGCTGCTGCTTTTTCTTCTTCAGACATTTTTGAGTTTTGGATTCTTTCTTTTGTTTTTTCAAGCAATCCCAAAGCTCTGTCTGCTGCACTTAACAAGAATTTATGTGAATTTTCTCTTGCGTTTTTTCTTTCTTCTGTGCAGGTTACATCATCTTTTCCTTTGCATTTTTGCAGTTTTTGCTTTGATTTAGCTAGTTCTGCTTTTGCTTCTTGGTATTTTGCAATTGCTTGTGTTCGCCTTTGAACTGCTTTTTGAACTACTTCTTGCATTTCTGCTTTGTTTTCTTGGAATTTCCTTAGAAGTTCTGTTCGTTTAGCAGCTACATCTATTCTTTGTCTTTGTCTTTTTTCAAGTGCTTCTCCTCTCTTTTCTAAGAGTTCTGTTCTTTGTTCTTGTGCTTGTTCTAAAAAGCCTTCTCTGTCTCCGCCAACTGCGTATTTATTTGATGTTGGTGTATCTGCTCTGTTTGCATCTTTCCCAGCAAAAGCTACTGATGCTAAGCTAAGGACAAACATTGCCATTATTAATAAACTAAATATTTTTTTCATTTTTTAATCCTCCTGTTTGTTGTTTTTTAAACAAACATTGTACTTAATAAGTGAGTTTTATTTATATAGATACTTTCATAATATAAGAAAAGACGCTTTTTCTGGTCTTTTAAAGCTTTACAGAGCCTTTTTTAGTCTCCTTTTGCTTTACAATAAGTTTATATAGTTCGAGTCTTTTAAATAAGCAATATGCTTAGAAAACTCATTTTTGGTCTTATGTTATTGATTTTGCTTAGTTCTTTGGCTAGTGCTGCTGTTATTGAAGGCAAGATTTATGATATCGAACTTAATGAATTGAGTAATGTTAAGATTGAAGTAAATACTGTTCCTAGGCAGATTTTGGTTTCAACAGACGGCTCATATTCTTTTAATTTGCCTTCTGGAACTTATAGTATTACTGCTACTTATTCTAAAGAAGACCTTAAAATCATTGAGCATGTAACTGTTAAAGACCAAGGAACTTATAATTTGGATTTGATTTTGTTTCCTGATTTAGATCCTGAAGCAGAAATCCTGAATGAAGTTACTGAAATTGATATTGCTAATTCTTATTTTGAAGAAGATGCTAATACATTAGGCAGATTAACTATTATTATTGTTTTAGCTGTTCTTGCAGGATTAATTATTTTTATTTGGTTTAAATTCAAATCAAAAACAGAAGAAATCAAAAAAGAAGTTGAGAAAAAAGTTGCTAAAGCAAGCAGGCCCCCTGTTCCTGAAGACTTGAAAGACTTGGTTAAATTCATTAAACAAGAAGGCGGAAGAACAACTCAAAAAGATATTAGAAAGCATATTCCTTTATCAGAAGCAAAGATTTCTTTAATGATTGCTGAATTAGAAGACAAAGGTTTGATAAAGAAAATCAAAAAAGGCAGGGGAAATATTATTGTTTTGAAATAATATTAAATCCATCTTTCTATTTCTTCTGGTTTGAATTTTTCTTTTTTTCCGCTTTTGATATTTTGCAGTGTTACTTGTTTGTCAATCTTGAGAACTTGATATTTTTCTCCAGATATTTCTATTGTGTCTCTTATTTTAAATGGGTATAATCTGAATAACACATTTACCCTGAATACTCTTTTTCCTGTTGATCTTTGTACTGTGAATAGCTTTCTGCTTGTTTTTAATGCTCCTGGAAATCTTTCTTTTAGTTTTTTTCCTAGCGAGCGAAGATATTTTTGTGATGATAAATATAAATCATATCCTCCTCTTACCTTTTTCTCCTGCGAAATCCAGGCGCGATTATCTCTGTCTATTGTTTTGTAGACATAATCAAGTAATTCCTTGCTGGGATTTCTTAGCTGCAGTATTCCTTCAAAGTATTTTGAGTGTTTGTCTGGTTGTTTCATTACTAGAATCTCTTATTTAGGATTATTTAAAGGTTTTCTTAAAAAACTAAACCAAACCTTTTTAAACGCGCAGATTTAATTCATACTAAATGAACTGTAAAGAAATAAAGAGAATCTGGAGTAAAATCTGGTTTTTCATTTGGGAAGATAATAGCATCTGGTCTTGGATTATTAATATTATTTTGGCTTTTGTTATTATTAAATTCTTGGTTTATCCTGGTTTGGGTTTTGTATTGGGCACTACTCATCCTATTGTTGCTGTCGTTTCCTCGAGCATGGAGCATCCAGAAGGAAATTTTGACGACTGGTGGGCAAGGACCTGTGGTGACGGAAAACAAAAGGATGTTTATTCTAAGTCAGGTATTAGTAAGTCTATGTTTTTGGGTTTTGACTATCATAATGGTTTTAATAAGGGAGATATTATGTTGTTGAGTTCTTCTAAAAATATTGAGATTGGGGATATTATTGTTTTTATCACTGATAGACGTCCAGAACCTATTATTCACAGGGTTATTGAAGCAAAAGCCGGCCCCAACGATATTTCTTGCAAAACCAAGGGAGATAATAATTGTGGTTCTGCTGATTTTGAGCAGAATATCGAAAATGATACTATTATAGGGAAAGCTTTGTTCAGAGTTCCTTTGCTGGGCTGGATTAAGATTGGCTTTGTTGAATTATTAAAGTTAGTGAGGTTGACATAGTGAAATTTTGCCCGAAGTGCGGAAGTATCTTAATCCCCAAGGGAAAAAATTTGGCTTGTTCTTGCGGTTACAAAGAAAAGGCTTCTGAAACTAAGATTACTAAAAAAGGTGAAGAGGATAAAAAAATTGAAGTTGCAGAAGCAGGTAGTGGAGATGTAAGATCAGTTATAGAAGAACAGTGTCCTAAATGCGGCCATAAAGTTTGTTTTACTTGGGAAATTCAGATGAGGGCTGCTGATGAGCCTGCAACAAGATTTTTTGAATGCCAGAAATGCCATCATAAATGGCGCGACCAAAGATGAAAAGAACCGTGGCACCGGGTTTGCCGATAAAGAGTGTTAAAGATACGAGGCAACCCGAGCAAAGCGAGGTGGGAGGGCAGATGAAGCTTGGCGCCACAGTTCTAGAAAATGTTTGTTTTAAGATTATTGTCAAGCCTGATTCAAAAGAAAATAAAATTCTTGGTTATGATAAAGAAAAACTAGCAATTAGAATAGCAATAAAAGCTAAGGCAGACAAAAACAAGGCAAATATAGAGCTAATTAAATTTCTTTCAAAGCAACTAAATAGAAAAGTGAGGATTAAAACCGGTTTAAAAAGCAGAGAGAAAATAATTTGTATAGTATAGAAAAGCTTAAAAACAATTTCTTTATATGATAAAAATATGGGCAAGGAGGAAGAGTATAAAAGGCCAATAATGGTTGTTCCTACTGATATTCTATTTGTTAATAATAGCCAATTTCAGGGTTTTAAACCTCACTCAGAATTAGAAGATTATGAATCCAGAATTATAGAATACAAGAAATTCATGCCAAGAGGAGAGGCTGAGAAAAATTTTGAGCATAAACAGCCTATTGGTTATGCTGTGATTGTTAATCCTGTAACCAAAAAGATTTATTGTTATCAAAGGGCAGGCAATGAAGAGAGACTGTCAAATAAATGGTCTATTGGTATTGGAGGCCATATTGATAAGGGAGAGGATGCAGAGGATAATCCTATTCATTCTAGTTTAATCAGGGAAATGGATGAGGAAGTCATAATTAACGGCTCTCAAAACATTAAAGTTATTGGCTATATTAACGATGAAGAAGAAGAGGTCGGCAGGGTTCATTTTGGTATTTTATATTTGGTCGAAACAGATTCTGATGATGTTTTTGTTAATGAATCTCGCTTGATCAATAGTAAAATGATGACTTTAGAAGAAATAAAAAAGATTAAGGACTCTCCTGATTCTGTTTTAGAAGATTGGTCTGAGATTGCATTAGAAGCAGTAGAAAATTACTTAAAATAATCCAGCCTGCTCTGTTTCTTGTTCAATTCTTCCATATACTTTGGAGGTATCACAGAAACAAAATTATATCCCCAGTCTTCTAGCATTCTTAAAGCATTTGGTGTTATTTTTGGTGCAGCCAGTATTCCTCTGACTTTGCTTATTCCTTTGCTAATCATTAATTTTTCTACATATCGCCTTAATTGAGTTACTGAGTTTAAGTCTGCGCAGTATCTTTTGCATTCAACTACTGTTAATATTCCTTCTTTATCTACTCCTAAGACATCTATAAAGCCGTATTTTGTTTGTTCTTCTTGCGATACAGGTTTAAATCCTTTCTCAATCTTCTCAGGATTGTCATATATCATTTTTGCCATGTCTGCTTCTGTTCCTGTAACAAGAATATTTTGTCCATCTTCTAGTTTGTAAGAATTAAAAAAGTAAATTTTTGATATTACTATGTCCATGCTTTCTTTTTGCAGTTGGTTTCTTGCTTTAAGAACGATTTTGTTGTCTTCTTGTACTAAATCATGTTGTGTATTTGATTTCATGTAATTTATCGGATTGTTTCCTGTGGGTTGGTGGACCAGAAGAGTATTGTCTGATTTAATAAGGACTATCCTGTCTCCTTCGTCTAAAAAGCTCTCTGCACGGCCAGAATACTTAACAGAGCATTTGCAGGTTATTATTACTGTTTCATTTCTTTTAAGAGCATCTTTTAGAAGTAGTTTATATTCCTTTATTTCCCACATAGTATCTACTTTTTGGTTTATTCCTTTATATGTTTTTTCGTTCTGTAAAAGATAGTATTAATCAAATAAATGTATATAAAGGAGTTGTTCTTTTATATTCGTATAAAACACCTGGGCAGTCTTGGAGTCTGCTATTAACATTTTACTTTCCCCCAAAGAAAGTTTAAAATCGTGCTTAGCAACTGGTGATGCTGTCCAGGTCTACTATTTTAAGAACAAAGTTATTTTATTTTGTGTGATTCTCTGATTCTTTAGATATCTTGCAAATTCTTGTCTTGTTTATAGCTCAGTCCATTTTTAAGGGCAAATTCTGCTTTTTGTAATTCTCTTCCTAAATACATATAGTGGTATGGGTCTGATGCTGCATGATGCATGGCTAGTGCATCTGTTAGTTCTATTGCAGTTTTGCCATGATACTGTCCTAGTCTTTTGCTGTCAGGAGAGTAATGGTCTACAAAAATCTCGCTGTTTTTTACTTCGATTATGTAATAACCTCTATAGTCAGTCATGCATCTTGTTTGCTTCACGTATTCCTCTGATATTTTTTTTGCATCTTCCCAGCAGTCTTCGTATATATGCGCGCTTCCGCTTATTGTAACCAAGCGGCCCATCTCAACTCCTAGGCCTTGCGCGATTATTTGTTGTAATTTTCTTAGCCCAAACGCATTTAGAGGCCACCCTCTAAACATGTCATTGCTTCTTATGTATGCTGTTAAGTGTAATTTGCCGTTTTGGTATTGCGCATGGACTAATAAGACACAGGGGCTGTTTTTGTCTTTATTCTTAAGGCGTCTTGTTAGTTCAAAGTCCACTATCCATGTCATGGCTACTGCGCTTGCTCGGTATATGTCTTGTTGCAGGTATTCTATCAAGTCTTGTATTTGATCTATTTTTTTGCCGTCTGCGCCAATCCACGCTCTTAATCTAGAGCCATACGTGTAAACAGTGCCTTCTGGTATGTTTGCTGTGCAAATCTCATCGTAATATGGTTTTATTTCTTCTTCCTCAAACCTAAAAAAAGGGTACATTTTGGGATTGTCTGGATCTTCTTCTTCTACAACCGCCACAAAGTCAATAAGTTCTTTTACATGGAAGGAATCTGTTGTTTTCATTTTTGTTGTTGAACCAAATCTGTTTATCTTGTGTATCATTTCCAGCCATGTTTCTCCGACTGTTTTGCCCCTTGCAGCTAATGCTACTTCTTCTGACGGCCAGATATTTACTTTTAGTTTTGGTTTTGGAAATGTCTTGGGCATGCTGTAAGGCTCTAATACTTCCAGGCTTGCTATTTTTTGTTTTAATATTTCTGTGATTTGTATAGAATCATTGAGCATGTCTGTTTTTATCTCATCTGTTAGGTCAAATGCTTTGACATTCTGGATTACTTTTCTTATTTCTTCCAGCGGTATTTCTTTTTCTATTATCACATCTGTTCCAATAATTTTGTGTTCATCATCTACCCCTTTATTAAATAAGTTAAGAAGTATATTCTTGGATTCTGATTTATCTGAACCGAGAATCAATATATACCGTATATTCGGATTTGAAAGGCAATTTCGTATCAGTGGTGTTATTCCATTTTGTCTGTCATAGTAGTTTCCTATTACTGCGTATTTTTCTTTCTCTAATGAGTCATATACTTTATCTGGGAAAGTCCATAGTGTTGTTATGCCTATATTGCTTTTTATGTTGCCCAGAATTAGTTTTTCTTTGAACTCTGTGGGCCAGCCCAGCTTTTTCACTTCGTTTAGAACATCTTGTTTATCAATCATTATCACACCCCAATAGATTTAAGTTTGGTTATGCGGTATATAAATTTTTCTAGACTCCAGAAGTACTAGAAAAAAGAATTAATTTATTTCTTCATATTGGTCTAAGTCTATTTCGCTTGTTTCCAGATGCTGGTCTTCTTCTTCAACAGTGGTAAAGAAAGTATCTAATGGATAATTTTGGTTTCTTCTTGAAAAATTTATTCTTACAGCACCCATAGTATGCACCTCTTTTTTATTCTATCACCAATCTCTCTCGCGCATTTTTACAAAAACATAGCTTATATTTAAATAAATTGTAAATCAAAAATATAGTCCTAAGTATTCATGTCAGTACTATTCAAGAGAACTCAGCAATTACTCCTATCGTGTGTTTCACTACTTCACCGGTAGTGGCGTTTATTTTTATATTAATTGTTTTAAATCCATGAGTTAGGTAAGTAATGTTGAAAACAGGAATTTTATCAAGCTCTTGTAATATAAAGAATGATTTCATTATTAATTCGTTCTTATAGTTTTCTTCTCTGCATTTTTTGGCTGTTTCCAGGGCAGTTTCAAAACTTATTTTGACTTTTTCTGCGTCTAATTGATTAATTGTCTGTTTTGCTTTCATTACTTCTTGTTCTGATGTTAGCTTAATTTCTTCAGGAGTCATAATAAAAGTAATCATTTTGTCTTTATTAGAATTATAATAGCCTATTTGAAATGCTCCTTTGTTTGCTTCATCATGCATTACAAAAATATGTGCTAGGTAAAAGTCTTTATTCTCTTTTTGCCATTGTTTGAATTCATTGCTTGTATGTAATCTTTCTAATATTGTATTTAAATCCATAGACAAGAAAAATCATTTCTTTTTTTTAAATGTATGCATTCCCGAACTTTTGTAGTTTATATAATAAATTAAGCAAAAGTTCAGGAACTTGTCTTTTGCATTATATATTATTCTAAAACTGCAAAAGTCAAGCATTCGAAAGGTTTAAATAGAATTAGTTTGTTTTTTAGATGAATTAACAATAGGGGTGGTAGTTAATGAATGAATCTGTTTTTGATCAAGTGCCTGGTTTAAAAGAAAATATTGAACCTAGCACTGTGGAGTATATACAGAACACAGAAAGAAGAATTAGTCCAGGAGGTACAGAAAGATTTAGTGGGGAATATGAAAATATCCGCGGAATGGTTGGACGAGACCTTGGCCGCAGAGATCTAGCTATTGAACATGAAAAGAAAAAAATGCTTCTTGAAGGAGTTAGAAGATATTTCTTAAACATAGGCTGACAAACATCACTTTTTTAAACTATTTCTTTTTTTATGTTATATATGATATCCAAAGAAACAAAAATAGATTTAGAAAAACAAGGCTATAGATTTACAGGAAAGAATAGCGCCACTAAGGTATGCGAATGGTGCAAAAAGGCTTTGAAAAGCGAGGAAATCTGTTATAAAGGAGACTTCTACGGTATTCAATCGTGGCGTTGTGTTCAGATGTCCCCCACTTTTGCGTGCACTCATAGATGTATTTTTTGCTGGAGAAACATAGAGGAAACTGATATGATTAATCCTAAAGATTTGGATTCTCCTAAGGAAATTATTGATAATTGCATTAAAGAGCATGTTAAGTTTTTGCAGGGTTTTGGCGGCAATGAAAAGAGAAACAAAACAAGATACAAAGAAGCCCAATCACCTTTGCATTTTGCGATTTCTTTGATAGGCGAGCCTTGTTTGTATCCTAAGCTTCCTGAATTAATTAATGAAATCAAAAAAAGAAATATGACTTCTTTTGTGGTAACTAATGGAACTCAGCCTGAAATGCTTAAAAAATTATTAATTCATCAGCCAACTCAGTTATACATGACTTTGCCTGCGCCAAACAAAGAAGTATACGATAAAACCTGCAATCCTTTAATAAATGATGGTTGGGAAAGAATTAATAAATCATTATCTTTGCTTGATAAGTTTGATAGGTCGTGTATTCGATTAACTTTAGTTAAAAATGTTAATATGGTTTATCCTGAACAATATGCTGAATTAATCAAAAAAACTAATCCTGATTTTGTTGAACTAAAAGCATATATGTGGGTTGGTCATTCTAGAAATCGTTTAGAAATAGATAATATGCCTTATCATCATGAAATCAGGGCTTTTGCTGAAAAAATTGTTAAAAAGATTGGTTGGAAAATTATTGATGAAAAACCAGAATCAAGGACTGTTTTGATGATGAAGAATGATAACCAGGATAGGATTTTAAAGTTTTAAAACCGTCTGACTTTGTTAACTACAATATTTGCTAAATTTTCTGCAAACCTTTCTGGATGAACTGCTACTGCTCTTTTGAATACAAACCATATCTTATATTCTCTTTTAGCTCTTGGTTCTTTTAAATGATGAATCAGCCATGCAGATATTAATCGTAATATACCTGAAACTAAAAACACAAATGGTATTCCTGAGATTATAAAATATTTAACATTGTCTGCAAGTATGCCCCCTATTACTGGCGCGAATATTAGTGGTATCGATGCCATCATGTTATGCTGGGCTACTTCTGTCGCTCTTGTTTTTGGACTTGTAAAGTCTAATAATAAGTTGAATACAGATAAATCAACGCCTGCCCAGGCGATTCCAGATATTATTTGTGCGGGTATTAAAAGCCATAAAGTGCTTGGAGTTATAAATAAGTAAAAAAATGGAACCAGGGAAGTTCCTAATATACAAATCACTGCCACTGGTTTGTCGCCGTAGCGGTCTGTTATTTTTCCCCAGTGTCTGTTGGCGATTATTTTTAATATTGACGAAATTATTATTGTTCCTATGTATATCTTATAGCTTAATCCTAAGTTCCTCAGGATGTATACCACAAATAGCGGTGATGCAAGAGCATATGAAAAGTTAAAAAAGAATATTACTGATGTGAATGGTTTTAGTGTTTTTCGTGAAAAGAATTCTTTTATTTTATGATGCTTGTGGTCTTTGTATTTTGGTATTTTTATTCTTGCGAATTGTGATGTTGCTAATAATCCGATTAATATTCCTATTATGAATATGCTTGTGAATCCATAAGGGCTGTTTTTAGGAAACAAATCCAGGTAAAATGCTGCAATAGTTGATGCAGCCATCATTCCGCCGACTAAAAACATGTTTCTTGTTCCGAATAATATCCCTCTTTGTTTTACAGGGGTTATGTCTGCCGCGGTTGTTGTCCATGCCGGGTCTGTTATGTATTCTGTGAATCGTATTAAGAAATAAGCTAATACTATTATAACAAGAGGATATTTCGAAAATAAGTATGGCGCTAATACCATTGCTATCCATAACATTCTGGATATGCTTGTGAATATTATATAAACTTTTTTTCGGCTAAAGTACTCTATTAGTTTTGCTCCAGGTATTTGCGATAGTATCGCCGCAATAAATGGAACCGCGCTTAGTATTCCGATTATTGTGTTTGTTGCGCCCAATGCCAGGGCAAATGCTGCTAAGAATGCTGCGTTAAATCCTTCATATGCCGCCCAGAGCCCGCCATTGGTTATCAGTTTTTTTTGGTTTTTGTCAAATTTCATATTGTTATTATTTCTCCTTTTGGTCCGGGATTTATTATTCGTACATTATTGATTTTGTCTTGTTTTCCCCATTGTTCATGAAAATGCCCGCATATGTGCAGTATAATATTTTTATTGCCACGAATATATTTTGTTATTGATTTATTTCCATAATGTTGCTTTCCAATCATATCCAGCTTAGTATTATATGGCGGGGCGTGAGTTATTAATATCACTTTTTTTCCTGAAATATTTGTCCGTTTGATTAATTTTTCAAATTCTTTTTCTACTTGCGAAAATCCTCCGCCCCCCCATCCTAAAAAATAATTGTCTTTGTAGTCGTATAATTTTTTATGTATGTATATTATGTTTTTATAAAAACTGCAGTATTTTTTTAATACTTCAGGAGTTTCATGGTTTCCTGGTATCATTAATATTGGTTTTTTTATCTGGCTTAATTTTTTCATCATTGGGCCTATATGGGTTTCAAATATTGTCAAGTCTCCTGCGCACACTAATAAGTCTGATTTGTATGCTTTTTTTTCTATTTGTTTGAATGCAGTTAAGTTTTCATGAACGTCTGTAAACGCAAGAATTTTCATTATAATATTGCTCTCGAGCTTAGTTGTATTATTGTTTTGTAAGTTGTGAAATTATTTAAAACATATGTTTCAACTATCATTGCTATTGCCAGCACGCCAACTGCGCATAGCAATAGTAAAAGATTGCTTGCAAGCACTCTTCTAAATGATTTTGACAGGATTTTTTCTTTTGCCATTGCATCTGATATCATTGTTCCTGCCACTACTGCGATTATGTAACTGCTTATTTCTAATAATACGTGGGGAAATACGCTTAGCATTATTAATAAGAATATTACTCCTGGGTGTGCTTGCAGATATATCGCAGTGTTTTTTCCTAGGACCCCAAATACAGTTCCCCAGACTGATGCATTCCATATAATCATGAATATTGCTCCGTTTCCTGCTACTAATGATAATAAAAAGCATATCGCCATTACAAACATGTTATGAGTGAATAATTCCTTGAATAAAGCTATTGAGAAATATCCTCCCCCTGTTGTTGTTGCTCCTCCTGCCATTACTGATACTTGTTGTTTGAATAAATGATTTGTTGCTAATGAAGGAAGGATTAAAGAGAATAAAGCAAATACAATAAATGAGCCAAAAAAGATGTATAAGTATACTTTGATAAATTGCTTGTTATTTCGTATAACATTCCATACTCCTATTGCATGTTCTTTTACTTTTGTCTCGTAATACGATGAAATTTGGTATAATGAAGGCATTAGGAGCATTGAAACCACTCCCACAATAACAAGCGCAGGGTCGTCTGCAAATAGCATCAGTGCAAATAATGTTGCAAATACAGTATAAGCAATTCCAAGTAGAAAAGCATATTTTGGTCTTTCTTTTAATAACTCTACTGAGTATATTTGTTCTAATACCATAATTCCCTCTTTTTTAAGAATTTGAGAGTTCAAGATATTTAAATGTTTTTATCTTATTGAATAATAATCCTCAAGAACAATCCTGTCTACTTCTTCTAAATCTCTAACCATATACAGCTTTCCATTGCCCAGTTTAACAATCTTTTTTGCCAGTTTCTCTCCTTTTGAATCCAATTGTATTCCTACCACAGAAATCGTGATTCCTTTTGCTCTTGCTGAGGAAACAGCTGCAAGTGTTGCTTGTTCTGGTTCTTTGCCTATAGTAGGAAGTGCATCTGTTAGTATAAGCAAATGCTTTGTTGCATCCTGCGCAGGAAACATTTCAGATGCGTGTTCTATCATTTTTTTAAAATCTGTTTGTTTTGAAGCTCTTATTCTTGTAATTTTGTTGAGCAAGAACCCAAAATCGTCTGTCGGTTCGATTGAGTCTTTTACTTCTGTTCCAAATACCACTAGCCCTACTTTGTCTTTGTCGGATATTGCCTTATAAGCCAGTGCTATTCCTGCTTTTTTGCAGGTGTGAATCTTATTGCCTTTCATTGATGCAGAACTGTCAAGACTGTAAATAATATACACTGCTCCTTTGCTTTGTCTTTCAAATGTTTTTAAATCGTTTTTTTCAATTTTAGAATGGCCTCTTTTTATTGCTGTTTTGATTGACTTGCGTAAAGCTATGTCCTTATACCTGTCTCCTTTTTTGAATACGCGCACATCCCCTTTTTCGCCGTAACGAGAACTTCTTTTGTGAATCTTCTCTCCAATAACTCCTTTTGCGATTAAATTGTCAATTTCTTCGATATAAAGCGAAAGTGATGCTAGTTCTACCCCTTTGTTGGTTATATTTCCTTCTTTGTCAAGTAATTTTTCGGTTTTTAAGGTTTCAATTCTTTCTTCAATTTCTTTTTTTAGTTTTTTTTGGAATTCAGGTATGCGGATGTTTCTTTCTAAATAGTCCGGGTCATATCCTGCTATCAATCTTAATAATTTTTCTCCGTAGAGCTGTTTGGCAATTGAAAAGTTTTTGACAATGTTTTCAAACATCATGTTAGGGACAAACGCGCTTATTCCATGGTTTATCCCGTCTTCGATTATTTTTCCGTCGTCTATTGTTTTTTGGTCATCCTGTAATACTGAATGCATTAGTTTATCATCAAGAAGCTGTATTTGTAATTTGCCTTGGTATTCTTCTGCTTTAGAAAACTTGTCTGCTTCCCGCTCAGCGCTAAAGACAACCACCACTCGTCTTAAGTTCTTGATGGTCTGCGCAGTATTTTTTAAATTCCTGCTCTATAAATTCTTCTTCTGTTTGCAGGTATTTTACTGACGGCTTTAATTCGATTCTGTGCGAAAGTACTGAAACCACTGATTTAGCAACGTCTTCTGCATTTACTTTTTTGCGTTCGGCGAGTATTGCATTTGCTTGTGCTCTTTCGTAAAGCCCTAAAGAAGCTCTAACACTTGGTTTTCGTATTAAATCCTTATTAGCACGAAGTATCCTCACAAAATCTATTGCAGAGATAAGTAATTGTGATGGAAACTCGACTTTTTTTGCGCCTTTAGCAAGAACTATTTCTTTTTCAATTTCTAATTTCTCAGGATACCCCATGTGTACTATGTCAAATCTGTCTAAAAAAACATCAGATAATTTCTCAGTGGCTGCAGTTTCTTGGGGATTCATCGTCCCTATGAAAATAAAATTTGCAGGCAGGTCTATTGTGTAAGAGCCGATTGTTGCTTTTCCTTCTTCTAATACCTGCAATAAAGCATTTTGAAGTTTTTCAGGGCATCTGTTTACTTCGTCAAAGAATAATATTCCGTTGTTTGCTTTGAAAATCTTGCCGGGCGCAAATGCTTCGAGGGACATTGATCCGTGTTTCAAAGCCTTTGCTGGGTCAATATCTCCTATTAAATCTTCTATTGTTAAGTCAGGGCTCCCTTGTATTCTGATAAAACGGGCAATCCCATTTATTTTTTTGGTTTGAATATTTCCTTCTCTGCACTTAGGACATAAAGGATTAGAAGGGTCGCAATGGTACTCGCAGTTATTGGCAGTTATAGAAGGTAATAATTTTGCTATGTTTCTTGCAATAGTTGTTTTTCCTATTCCTGGAGCGCCTACTATTATCACATGTCTATTCATTAGAAGCGCGGATTTGAGTTGTTCTTTGGTTAGGTTTTGGCCTAAAATATCATTAAAACAATCCCCTGAAAAAGCTCTAGTGAAATCATGTATCATCAGAAAAAATAAAGAAAGACAGTTTATAAAGCTATTTCTTTTTCTTGATTTTTCTCTTAACTTTTTTCTTGGTTTTTCTCTTAACTGTCTTGGCAGTCCTTATAGCTATACTCATTTCTTTCATTGCTATGTTCTGCATTTCTCTGGCAACTTTCATTCCATGCATAGCCACTCTTTTGGCTGCTTTTTTTACTCTTTCGGGTTTTACTCCGCGTTTTTTTAGAATTTTTTTTACCTCGCTTTCTACTTCTTGTTTTGCATATTTTCCCACTCTCATGCAAATGCAGGCCATTCTTTTCTTCATATAACTCACCTCTTGGGTTTCCATTTTTTATGCGGATCATATTTTGAAGATCCCTCGCGCAATACAGATACAAAGAGCATCACCAATAATACTCCCGCTCCAAAAATGCTCACGATTGTAAATATTGAGTAGCCATAAAATGATGGTTGCATATCAATTAAAAGAGCTCCTGCAACTATCAGTGCTGCGATTATAAGCGAATAAGAAAGTCTATTGCTGCTTTTATTTATGTCCATACCTACATGGCGAACATCAGTGTAAGCCATATCCACTTTTATTGCGCCGTGTTTTATTTTTTCAAGGACATCCAGAGCTTCGTCAGGCAGGTCTGCCAGTTTAAATGCAAAATCTTTTGATTTATCCATGAATGATTTGATTAATTTGGCAGGTCTTTTTTGTTTTTTCAGCAAATTTGCTATTTTTGGTCTTGAAAAAGATAAAAAATCAAACTCAGGATTTACATACAGGCAGGTTCCTTCGGCAGTCAGCATCCCTTTGCCAAATAAAATTAGATTCACAGGCATTTTGATTTTGTGTGCTACGCAGTTATTAAATAAATGGTGCATCATACTTGTTATTCGTGCGGCTTTTAGTTCAGCACTGTACCATTCTTCTAAGATGTTTTCGGAGTCTATTGCAAATGCTTGTAAATCAGTTTCTTCAGTAGGCATTCCTTCTTTTAATAAAATCCGTATTACTTGCCGAACATCTTTATTTACTATAGCAATATACATTTCTAATTCTAACTTTCTCAATGTCGGGTCTAGTTCGCACACTATCCCAAAATCCAACAAAGCAATGTTTCCTTTGGGCAGAATTAGTATATTTCCAGGATGCATATCTGCATGAAAAAATCCGTCTTCCATAGCTTGTTTAAATACACTGTCAGCAATGATTTTTGCTATTTTTGGTTTTTGTGTTTTTTTAAGTTTTGCTTTGGAGAGTTTTTCTCCGTCAAAGTATTGCATCACCAAAACTTGTGGTTTTGTGTATTGCCAGTATATTTTTGGTATTTTTACTTTTGTGTGATTTTTAAAATTCTTGCAAAATCGGTCTGCATTGCGAGCTTCATTAGTAAAATCTAATTCTTTTTTTGTATACCTGTCAAATTCTTCTACAATATCCAGCGGACTTGCATGATTAACGATATACTTGTCAATTTTTCGTGCAAGATAGTACAACAAGGTTATATCTGATTCAAATTTTTCTTTTGTTTTGGGTCTTTGAACTTTTACAACTACCTTTTGGCCGGTATGCAGTCTTGCTAAATGAACTTGTGCTATTGAAGCAGAACCTATTGGTTTTTTATCAAATTTTGAAAATAATTTATGGATTGGTTTTTTTAATTCTTTTTCTATTATTGGTTTTATTTGTTCATAAGTTGCTGGCGTGGTTTGGTCTAATAATTTTTTAAATTCTTCGCACCAGGTTGGCGGAACCAAATCTGGCCGCAGACTTAATAACTGCCCTAATTTAAGATACGCCCCGCCTAATTCTTCCATTGCTTTTCTTAGTCTAACAGGAATATCTTCTGTTCTGCTGGTTTCAATTGTTAATCGTTTTAGAAATGGCAAATGCTTTGTTAGTTTATACTTCTGTACAAAATGCCCCAGTCCATGCTGGGTTAAAATATTGACTACATGAGAAACTCGCCTAAGGCTTGTTTTTTTCATTGAAAACCTCTTTTACATATATATAGTGTGCAAAATATCCAAACCTTTTTAAACTATTTGTTTTTTTCCAAATGTATATGTACGAACTAATTATTACAGAGAAACCAAATGCCAGCAAAAGAATAGCAGATGCCTTGGCTGATGGCCGGCCTATTAAAGAAAATATTAAGGGCGTTCCTTATTACAAAATAAGTCATGGAAATAAAGATTTAGTAATTGGCTGCGCAGTTGGTCATTTGTTTGGTTTGGCCGAAAAAGAAAAATCCAAGGGTTTTAAATATCCAGTTTTTGATATTGAATGGGTTCCGAATTATGAAATTTCTAAATCTTCAGAATTCTCAAAAAAATACTTTAATGTTTTAAAAAAATTGGCAAAAAATGCTGAATCTTTTACAGTTGCTTGCGATTATGATGTTGAAGGCGAGGTTATTGGTTTGAATATTGTCAGGTTTATTTGTAATCGTAATGATGCCAGAAGAATGAAATTCTCAACATTAACAAAGCCGGATCTTATCCAGGCATATAATTCTGCTCAGGCAACTTTAGATTGGGGCCAGGCAGAAGCGGGTGAAACAAGGCATTTTTTAGATTATTTCTATGGTATAAATTTGTCCAGAGCACTGACTTCTGCGATAACTTCTACTGGAATGTTTAAGATTTTAAGCACTGGTCGTGTTCAAGGTCCTGCATTAAAGATTGTGGTTGACCGGGAAAAAGAAATTCAGGCATTTAAATCAGTTCCATTTTGGCAGATAGAGCTAAATGCAGAGGCAAAAAAGTCTAAGATTATTGCGTGGCATAAAGAAGATAAATTTTGGGACAAAAAAAAGGCAGATGCTGTGATGGGAAAAGTTAAAAATGAAAAAAAAGCCAAGGTTATTTCAATAGAAAGAAAGAAATTCAAGCAATCTCCTCCAAATCCTTTTGATCTCACATCCTTGCAAACCGAATCATACAGATGTTTTGGTATAAAACCTAAAGAAACTCTGTCAATTGCGCAGGATCTTTATAGTAATGGTATCATTTCCTATCCTAGAACCTCTTCTCAGCAATTGCCTGCTGCCATTAATTATTCTAAGATTCTTAAGGCATTGGCTAAAAATAAGAATTATGAAAATCTTTGCAATGAATTGTTAAAAAACAAAGACTTAATGCCTAACAATGGCAAAAAAACAGATCCTGCTCATCCTGCGATTTATCCTACCGGGATTTCTCCTAGAAAATTGGATGATAGGCCTGCAAAAGTATTTGATTTAATTGCAAAGAGATTTATGGCTACGTTTGCTGAGCCGTCAATTAGAGAGACAATGGTTATTAATATTGATGTTAAGAATGAAATTTTTATTGCCCGAGGTTCTAGGACTATTGAAAAGAATTGGCATCTATTTTATCAGCCGTATGTTAAATTAGAGGAAACTGAATTACCAGAAGTAAAAAAGGATGAGATAATTGATGTCAGCAAGATTATTTTGCATAGTAAAGAGACTCAGCCTCCTAAAAGATATACTCCTTCGTCTATTATTAAGGAATTAGAAAAACGCGGTTTAGGAACAAAGGCAACCCGGGCAGATATTATCGACAGGCTGTATAAACGGAATTATGTCAAGGGAGAATCTCTCGAAGCTACTGATTTGGGTATTCATATTATCGGCGTTCTTGAAAATTATTGCCCAAAGATTATTGATGAAAAATTAACAAGAAAATTTGAAGAAGATATGGAATTGATTAGAGAAAAAGGAAAAAAGAAAGAGCAGATTCTAAAAGAAGCTAAAAAAGTTTTAATAGAGATCCTTAAAGAATTTAAGATTAAGCAAAGAGAAATTGGCGAAGGATTAAAGACTACGTTTACTGAAACAAGAGCTGCAATAACTACTGTCGGGGATTGTCCTGCTTGTAAAAAAGGTAAATTATCTATCAGAAAAGGTAAATACGGAAGATTTATTGCTTGCGATAGATACCCCGAGTGCAAGACCACTTTTAAACTTCCATTGTCTGGAAGGGTTGATGTTTCTGATAAGACTTGCGAGCATTGCAATTATCCGATTGTTAAGATGATTAAAAGAGGCAAAAGACCGCAGGAAGTTTGTATTAATCCTGATTGCCCGTCGAAAAAAGTGGATATCAAGATTAAGCCTAAAAAATGCTCTAAATGCGGCGAAGGGGACATGGTTGTCAGAAAATCTGTTTATGGTGCTTTTTTGGCATGCAATAGGTATCCAAAGTGCAGAAATATTGAAAAATTAGATCAGAATAATAGTTCTAAGAAAAAAATTAAGAAAAAGTCTAATAAGAAAAAACCTGATAAAAAATAATAAACTATATATACTATTCCTGCAAATTAGGCTTATATGAAAAAGAGTGTAATGTTCCTATTATTATTACTAATAGTAACTCCCTGCGTATTTGCAGAGAAAGACTCTATTAAATTGCTGGCATTGACAGAGTCTGGCGGCAAGCGCGGTGTTATTGTTGATTTGAACTTAGAACTCAAAGAAGGGGAAGAGCGCGTTTTCTTGGAAACTTTTCCTTTGACTAAAATTGCTACTCAGGTCAGTATGCGTTTTGCTCAGCAGATTGCATGCTCTGAGTTTGATATTGATTGTTCAAAGAATGATTTTTTCTTTACTATTTCTGCAATGCCTGGCATTGTTGGCGGTCCTAGCGCTGGTGCTGCTAGTGCCGTTTTAACAGCGGCATTATTAAAGGGGTTTCCTATCAGAGATGATGTTGCGATTACAGGCACTATTAATTCTGGCGGAATCATTGGTTTAGTGGGTGGTATTGATTACAAAATTAAAGGTGCTGCAGATGAAAATATTTCTATTATTTTAATTCCTAAGGGAAGCCGGCTTTTTAAAAGTGATAACCAAGTGATTGATTTGGTTGAATTGGGCAAATCTGCCAATGTTAGTGTTATCGAGGTTGCCACATTGGATGAAGCTTTTGAATATTTCACTAATACTACTGTGATCCGTTCTAATGAATCTATTGTTTTGGATCCTAAGTATGTTTATACGATGAAAGCAGTTGGTCTTGAACTATGCAGTAGAAATGATGAAATTAAAAAGATATTAGAGGATTTGAGAAAAACTCAGAAAAAAAATCCATCTAATAATGAAATATCTGCCTTGGAATATACCCAAAAAGGCAGGGATGCCTTTGAAAAAAATGATTTTTATTCTTCTGCTTCGTTCTGTTTTAGGTCTAATGTAATGCTTAAACGAGAGTATTTTACCCTGAAGGATTATTCAAAGCAGGAAATTAATGATGCTGTTAAGGTTATTGGTGAGAAAATTAATAAATTGAATTCTGCTGTTAGTAATTACTCGATTGATACTATTTCTGATTTGCAGGCGTTTATGGCGGTTAAGGAAAGATTGTCAGAGGCAAAGAATACATTAGAACAGGCAAGAAATAATGCTAACCCAAAAGAAGCTGTGAATATTTTGGCATATTCTGAAGAAAGATATTATTCAGGTGTTGCATGGGCTAAATTTTTCGGTTTGGAAGGCAAAGAATTTCATATTGACAAAAACAAATTAAAGGATTCTTGCACTAGCAAGATTTCTGAAGCAGAGGAAAGGTATAATTATGTAAAGTCTTTTTTAAATGCAGATTTGTCTGAAACCAGAAAAGAGCTGGATGATGCTTATTCTGAGATGAATAATGAAGATTATGTTATGTGTTTGTTTAAAGCTGCCAAAGCTAAGGCTGAAATTGATGTTGTTTTAAGTGCAGTTGGTGTTTCCAAGGAAAGAGTTCAGGAGTATATTGATTTAAAATTAGATATCGCAAGATTTGCTTTGTTTAAATCTTACAAAAAGGATGTTTTTCCCATGATTGGGTATTCTTATTATGAATATGCCAAGACCTTAAAGAATATTGATCATTATGCCGCTTTGTTATTCGCAGAATATGCTTTGGAATTTTCAACTTTTGATATTTATTTTTCAAAGCAAAACTCTCTTTCTTGGAGTATTAATAAGGAGTCTCTGCTTGCCTTTGTTACTGGTATTTTTATTGGAATTCTTATTTTGATTGTGATATTTCCTAGAAAGAGATTTAATGAGAAAAAAAGAAAGAAATAGTTCTTTAGTATAAACCCTGCGCAAACCCCCGAAGGAGTCTGCGAGGGAAAAAGAGGTGATAATAATATCAATATAAACCCACACAGATCCCTTGCGAGATCTGCGCGGGAAAAAGAGGTGATAGATAATAATTGGTTAATCTAATATGGTAAAACCTTCTACCACCAGCCCTTCTGTGATATATATACTATAACTTATATATAAAGGTTTCGGTTTGCTTCTACTCTATAGTAGTGAAGTATATATTCTCCCACACTTTTATATATAGTATAGATTTTACTGCAATATATAGGTTATGGATATGTCGTCCTTTTATATACATTTGGGCCAAAACAAAAGGACGAGGACCAGTAAAGGCCCTTTACTGAGTATGAAATGCATAAAATGCGCGAATTCAGCAAGCACATGCCTTAAGCACCTAGGCGGCTTATGCAATAAATGCTTTATTAAAACAATTGAAAAAAGGATTAGAAGAGATTTGGCAGTTAATAAAATTTTTAAGCCGCATGATAAAATATTGCTTATAAATGATAAGTCCCTTAAAGCAGAGCTGTCAAAATACTTTCTGCAAAGTATTTCAAAGAGTATTCCGTTAAAAATAGATATAAAAACAGGAAAAATTGGTAAAAAATATAACAAAATAATAGAACCCAAGAATCTGGATAATGAAATAGAATATTTCCTAGAGTCTGTCTTTGCTAAAAAATCTTGTAAAAAACCAAAGGCAATTCATTTGCTGAGAACAGTTTCTGATGAAGAATTATTGATTCTCAAAAAAATTCTAAAACTTGATGGAACTATCCAAAAATCAAAACTAGGCAGAATGTTGGATGATTTGGAAAAGAATTATCCTGGTTCTAAATTTGGTTTGTTTAATTCGATGAAATGATTATTTGATTAAATCGTGTTTTTTCAGGATTTTTTTAAGATTATCAAACTCTGCTGATTCCTTGAATTCTTTCATGTCTTCTTCTGGCAGTTTTTTAATTGCCATTAATGCAATTTTAGATACTTCTCTTAGGTCTTTTTGAATCATTTCCTTGGCAACTATATCTTTTATTGTTGCTTCTTGTTCTTCTTCGCTTATAGAAGATTTTTTAAAAAATCCAAAATTTCTTAGTTTGCCTAGAATAAAGTCCAGAACGTTTTTGTTTTCTGGTGTGTATTCTTCAATTACATCCTGTTTGGATTCAGATTTTGAAATTATTTTTTTTTCTTCGTATGTTTCAATTTCTGCCGGTATATTAACCTGAATAGGCGGGGGCGTCGGCTTTGGGATTAATCCTTTTAGCCATTTTAATATGTCCGGAATTTCTGCTTTTTTTCTGCGTGTCAAGTATGTGCACATTTCTTTGTCAAATTCGTTTTTCGCCATATGCTCATGTAAAATAAGGTCTTATTTATATAGTTTTTTATTTCTTTTAAAGAAGTAAAAAAAGAAATTTTAGCGCGTATTCATCTGCGCCAGTATTTCTCTTGCCCGTTCCTGTCTTTCCTTTAGTATTGCTTCTATTTCCTCTGCTTGACCTGCTGTTATTTGGGTTCCTGCTCCGCCAAGGGCATATGGATTTCCTTTTGTGGTGTATAATGGTTTGTCTCCTTGGTAATATGCCTGCCCTGCTGTTTGCATTTGGCCTGCACCGCCAAAGAAATAAGGATTATATCCTTTTGGTGATTGTTCTATTTCAGGAAATCCTGTTACTGTTGCGCCTGTTCTTATCCATAGATTAGGTCTTTCGCTTATTTGTTCTTGCTGTTCTGCATAAAGAAAATCCCGTGTTAGCCCGCTTTGTTCAGGATTGTATGGCCTTTGTTCTCCAGGCATTAACGGCGGGTAGTCTCCCTCAAATGCAGGTTTTTTTAGTTCTTGCCCTGGCAGTATTGCTCTTCCAGTTGGTGTTCTTCCAAGTTGGTCTGTTCTTCCTGAAAAAATAGATGGTGTTGTTCTTTTGAATATTGATTCTCTATTCATTGATGCCTGCGAAGTATACGATGCTGTATGGCTTTGTGTTCCAAATTCTAAGTTGGATTGGAATGTTTGTCTTCTTCCATATGGTTCGGCATATCGATTAACATCTGGTGTTTCATCTGTGCCTTCTGCACTCCATGCTTTTCTTGGAACATTAATTATTAATTCTCCTGTTGTGAACTGTCTTGTTATACCATCTGTTGTCATTACTGTCTTTATTATTATGTTTCTTGACGGCGGTGCTTCAAATATTTTTGGTTCTTGGTAGATTGCTGCTGCTGTTGAACTCATTATTGCTAATATAAGCAAAAACAATATTGTTTTTTTCATGTTTAACCACCTGTTTTTTTATTAGCGTGTTGAATAAAAAGCTTCTTCTGGAGGTATTTCATCTTTTGTTCTGTGTATTACATCCACATCTCTAACAGTTCCTGCAGTTAAGTCAAAATATTCTGTAAGTTGCATTGGATGTTCTCCTATTTGGTTTTCTATCCTTATTACTAATCCTGTTTTTGGATCATAATATACTCTTATTTCTCCTGTTTCTGTTGGATATATCGCTCTTGTTGTTTGTTTTCCTTTTATATAATATTTGCGTTCTTCAAATAAGCTTGGTTTTTTAGGCCCGTATTCATACATCCATTCATCCGGCGTTTTATCTTTAAATTCATCGTAATTTAATGGCAATGAGATATCCATTATATCTTCCCCAAAGCATGTTGGGTCTTTTTCGCAATATCCTTTTGCTTCTTGTTTATTTCTGTCAAGATATATTGTATCAACAAAAAATATAGGATATGTTTTTCCTTGAATTTCTATCGGCGTATATTTTTTAGGCATGTTTAGATCTATTTTGATTTTGTTTTGTTTTACTTTGTGCCATTCTGTGTTGTATATGTATTGGTATCCTAATTGTTTGTTTTCGTATAATTCTATAAATTGATAAGTTTCTGAATTAGGTGATTCTACTTTTATCACAGGCTCTTCTGCAACTACTTCTGCAGTTATTTCTGGTGTTTCTTCTATTGCTTCTGCTTCTTCAAGAGGTAATTCTTCTTGTTCAGTTATTTTTTCCTCAGGAACTTCTTCAATTACGATTTCTTGTTCCTGGGATTTTTCTTCTGTTTCTTCTATATCACAAATCATGTTATTATTTAGGTCAACACAGCATTTCTCTCCTATTTGAACCATTGGCTTTGTGCATTTATCTTGTGTGCATCCTATTAAGAATATGCTTAAAAGAAATATAACCCCCACCAGTAATGTTTTGTTTAAAATTTTTATCCCCCCTAAATTTAATTTTAAAAAAAAATAAAAAAAAATTATTCTGCTATTGGTTTTGGAACTGCCTGGTCTCCAGTTTCAGACATAATAGGTCTTTCTGGAGCGGTTTTAAATTCGTGCGCTACCACGCCGGTTCCTGTTTTTACATCTGCATATTGGTATTCTTCTACATAGCCATTTTCATCAACTGTTGCTCTCCATACTATTCCTGTTCTTGGGTCTATGTCTAAAATTGTTGTTTTTTCTGGTTCTACAAAGATTAATCCAGTTACTTCTAATCCTGATACTTCATATCTATAGTCTGGCTTGATTTCTGATGGTTCTTTTCCTGAGAATTCCATTAGCCATTCTGTTGGTGTTTTTTTGTAATGCTTGTCATAATCTACTGGAATCTCAATATCCCATAGGCCAAAGCCGCTGCACATTCTTTCACCGGTTTCATCAAGTCCTTCGCAGTAACCTGCTGCTATTTTTGAAACAGTATCAAAGTATATCACATCTACCCACGGCATTACTGTCTTTTTTGGACCTACAGGAACTTCGCTCGGTACTTTAGTTTGTCTTGCTAACTCTTTTTTTACTGTTGTTCCATGGACTTTATAAGTGTCTTCTTTGTATTTGTAAGAATAGCCTTCCATAGAGTTCAAGGTATTTATATATTGCTTCATTAAAACTGTGCCAGATACTTCTCCTGGCTTGAATGGTTGCTCATCTGAATCACATATTCCATTGCTGTTTAAATCCATACAGCATTTATTGCCTACTTGCGTATATGGCAAATTACAAACTACTGATGGTTCTTGTGGAACACAGCCTACTAATAGTAGAATTGCTAATGCGCTTGCTAATATTATTAATTTTTTCATTGAATCACCTCTCTGTGTTTTCTATATAGCTCTACTTTATAAATTTTGCTTTTTTTT
>JAFGHW010000051.1 GCA_016929895.1 Candidatus Woesearchaeota archaeon | reverse complement strand
TTGCCTACTGAAAATGCTGTGATGAAAAAATTGGGTTTTAAAACAAAGGAAGATATTGAAAAATATGGTATTGATAAGTTCATCACTGCGTGTATTAAGTTTTCTAGTGATAATGCTTTGTTAATGGATAAGGATTTGTGGCGTTTTGGTATTTGGATGGATTATGATAATGCTTATTGGCCTATTAAGAAGTATTTTATTGAGGGCGAGTGGTGGTTAATAAAAAAGGCATTTGATGACAAAAGATTATACAAAGGTAAAAAGGTTATGACTTGGTGTGCTTCTTGCGAAACTGCTTTGGCAAAACATGAATTAGAATATGAAACTGATAAGGATACTTCTATTTTTATGAAGTTTAAAGTTGAAAACAAGCCTGATGAGTATCTAATTATTTGGACTACTACTCCTTGGACAATTCCGTATAATTTAGCAGTTATGGTTAATCCTGAATTGGAATATGTTAGAGCAAAGGTGGATGGTGAAGTTTGGGTTATTTCAAAGGCATTGGTTAATGCATTATTGGGCGCTTGGGATAAAAAGTATGTAATTATTGAAACATTGCAGGGAGATAAATTAAAGGGAATAAAGTATGTTCATCCAATGTTAAAGGAAATTCCTAGTTTGCAGGAAGTTAAAAAGAATTACAACAATACTCATACGATTATCATGTCTACTGAGTATGTTGATGTTACTGCTGGTTCTGGTTTGGTTCATTGTGCTCCTGGTTGTGGTCCTGAGGACCAGGAAGTTGGTAATGAATATGGTTTGCCTGCTTATAATAATCTTAATGAGCAGGGTGTTTTTGAAAACATGGGTCCTTATGATGGCAAAATTGCCAAGGTTGATGATGATTTTTTTATTGAAAAGCTTAAACAATTAGGTGTATTAATAGAAACTTCTAAAGTTGAGCACGAGTATGCTCATTGCTGGCGTTGCAGAAGTCCTGTTGTTTTTAGAGCCACAAAGCAGTGGTTTATGAAGGTTGAGGATTTAAGAGACAAGCTTATTCAGGAAAACCAGGGTGTTTATTGGGTTCCTGAAAAGTGTAAAAAACAGTATGATGCTTGGATGTCTAATCTTAAGGATAATTCTATTGCACGGCAGAGATATTGGGGTTGTCCTGTTCCTATATGGGAATGTGAATGCGGTCATGTTGAGGTTATTGGTTCTGCTAAAGAACTTGAAGAAAAAGCAATTGAAAATAAAATACCTAAAGACCTGCACAGGCCGTGGATTGATGAAGTTAAGATTAAATGTTCTAAATGCAATAAGGAAATCTCAAGGGTTTCTGATGTTTTAGATGTCTGGATTGATTCTGGAACTGTTTCTTGGAATTGTTTGGAATTTCCAAAGAAAAAAGATTTTTTTGATAAATGGTGGCCTGCTGATTTTATTTTAGAAGCTACTGAGCAGGTTAGGTTGTGGTTTAGTTTGCTGAATATTTGTTCTGTTATTGCTTTTGATAAGAGATGTTATGATAATGTTTATAGTCATGGAATGATTCTAGACTGGCATGGTGTGAAGATGTCTAAGTCTTTGGGCAATATTATTTCTCCTTATGAGGTTGTTGACAAGCATGGTGTTGATGTTTTAAGGTATTATATGAACAGCACAAATGCTGGTGAGACTATTAATTTTAGCTGGGATGATGCAAAGACCAAGCAGAGAAATCTTTTAGTTTTTTGGAATATTCATAATTTTTTATTGGATTCGGCCAAAGAATTGAATAAGAATCCCGGGGAAATAAATGAGGATGATGTATTGAATGAGTTGAAAGTTGAAGAAAGATATATTTTGTCAAGATTAAATTCAACGATTAAAAAAGTTACAGAATTATTTGACGCATACAGGATTGATGAAACAATTCCTTTGATAGAAAATTTATTTTTGGATTTAAGTAGAATATATATACAGGCAATTAGAGACAAGGCATCAACCGGTTCTGAAACAGATAAAGAAGTTGTTCTTTATACAGCTTATAAAGTTTTATTTGAGACTATGAAGATGTTTAATGTTATTTCTCCTTTTATTTGCGAGAAAATGTTTTTGGATTTAAAAGAGGATTTTGGTTTAGAGCAAGAATCAATTAATTTGTTGGAATGGCCGGATTATAATGATTCTTTTATTGATAAGGAGCTGGAAAAAAATATTGAAATAGCAGGATGTATTATCCAGTCTGTTTTAAGCGCAAGAGAAAGGGCAAAATTAAGTGTTAGATGGCCTGTTAAAAAGATCGATGTTGTTTCTGAAAATCCTGATGTTGAGAATGCTCTTAATTCTTTGAAGGAAATGATTGTTAACCAGACTAATGTAAAGGAGATTAATTATTATAAGATTCATCCCAATGTTAAGCAAAAAATTAAGTTGAATTTTGAAGCAGTCAAGTCTTCTTTTGGTGAATTTTCTCCTGAGATTATTGCCAAGTTTTCTGGAATGGCCCAGGATAAGATGGTTGCTATACTGAATAAGTATGGCAAGTATCCTGTTAAGATTGGCGGAAAAGAATTAGAGCTTACCAAGGCGCATGTTATTTTTAGCAGAGAGGTCGGCCCTGAGTTTGTTGATAATGGTTTTAGATTTGGGTATATTATTTTGGATAAACTGAGAACTCCTGAGCTGGACGCAGAGGGTTATGCAAGGGAAATTATGAGAAGGGTTCAGTCTGCCAGAAAAAAAGCAGGTTTGGAAAAAACAGACAGGATTTTATTATATATTCAGGTTGATGAAGTTTTGAAAAAGTGGCTAGAGCCTTGGAAAGAAAAGATTCAATTAAAAGTCGGGGCTTCTAAGATGCGTATTGCTGTTGAAGAGTCTGTTAAAAAGCATAAGTTTGTTTCAGAAGAAAAAGTCAGGGAAAAGAAGTTTTTTGTTTATTTTGATAAGGAGTAAAACCTCTAATCATTCCTAGAAACATTTAAATAATAGCTATTATTCGTAATCTTTGATGAAATGGGTGGTAGTTTTTTTAATTCTGATAATCCTCTCTAGTTTTGTTTCTGCTGAATGGAACATCAATTATTCTAATGATTGCGGTAATAATGCTGTTGAAATGGGAGAACAATGCGATCCTCCTGGAAAGGAATGTTATACTGAAGATTATACACAAGGAAAATGCACTAAGGATTGCACGTGTGAAGAATACACTGGCCCTTCTTGCGGCAATTCTTTTGTTGAAACTGGCGAAGACTGCGAAACAGATAATGATTGTCCTGTTTTTTATTACTGCAATGCTAATTGCAGGTGTATTGCAAAGGTTGCGCCTTCTCAAAACATTACAGAAGAAATAATTGAAGAGGAAAATATCGATGAAAAAGAAACACCAAAAACAGAGCCAAACAATACTAATGTTGTTTATGAGGAATTTATTGTTAATGAATCTTTTTTTGAAATGGAAAAATTTAATGAATCTTTTGGTATTAAGATTACTGGAGCCATTACCAAGGCTACTAAATCTGTTTTTGGCGGTTTGTTTAAATTGATTAAAAGGTGGTTTGCATGAAGACTAAAGTATTGATTTTAATTGGTATTGTTATGCTGATGATGCTTTCTGTCAGCGCATCAGATATTCAAAAGGATTTTGAGGTTCCTTTGACTGAAAGTGCTTTTGCAAGATGTCAGAATGGTATTAGAGAGCCTTCTGAGTCTTGTGATTTAGGTTCTAAGACTATTTCTCCTGGCGAGGATTTGTGTCCTGCTATGGGCAAAATATTGAAGATTGTTCAGGTCTGCCGTTCTGAGGCTTGTTATTGTCTTCCTGACAGGATGGATTGCGGCAACGGTATTAGAGAGGGTGCTGAATGGTGCGACCCTGGAGAAACCCAGAAAGAAGACCCTGAGGTTAATGATTTGTGTCCTCAATTGTCTGAACTAATGGGAAGGAATATGTCCTGTAATCCTGATTCCTGCTTGTGCAAGGCTACAACTGATTTGACTGAGAGTACTGTTTGCGGTGATGGAAAGATTGAGTTTAAGGAAGAGTGCGAAGAAGATAGTGATTGTAATGCAGATAAAGAATGCAAGAATTGCAAGTGTGTTGTTAAGATTCCTGAGATGAACCAGACTGAACTGGAAGAACTGCTTAATCAGTCTGATATTCCTACTCCTGAGCAAAAAGAAGAAATTACAAAACAACAGGAAAAAGATTTGGATTATCATGATTTAGAAGGTTCTACAGTTCCTGAGTTTTTTTATAGTGATTTCAAAAAGACTTATGTTAATGTTTATGTGAGCAAAGATGACAGTGATTATATTGTTGGTGTTAGAACCAAGCATAATATTGTTCAGGACATTATTGATGGAGGTTATGAAGAGCCGACTAGGGAGGTTTTTGTTTCTGAAGTTGATGCCAAGGCGATTATTGATAGTGATGACAGGCTTGCTGCTTTTGAGTCTGCTTTAGATGAAGGAAAAATAAAGTATAAAGCCAAGGGAATTTTTTCCAGAATGTGGATGTGGTTTAAGGGATTGTTCAGATGAAAAAGATTGTTTTGTTTTTGATTTTGTTGTTGGTTTTGTCAGCTTGCGGCCCTAAGATTTCTGGTGAATTAAAAACTCGGCAGAAGATTGTTAAACAGGCTGTTGAGGTTGTTCCTCCTAAAGAGATTTTTATTAAGCATAATGTTTCTTCTATTGTTAAGCAGATTCATGACACTGAAAAGATTGAATGGGGTTTTGATGAAAATAAAAATTTAGTCAGGATTCAGGATAAAGAAAATATTATTAACTTTTATTACAAGGATGGTTTGCTTAGAAAGATTTCTGATGGTGATAAGTCTGTTGAGCTGGAATATTTTAACGGATTTCTTTCTTCTGCTTCTGGCAATACAGAGCTTCCTATTAAGTATTCTGTTGAAGATGGTCTTTTAAGGAGCGCAGATGATTACGTGTTTACGTATAATGAGGAAAGCAAATTGTGGATTTTTAAAGAGGCTTTGGGTGTGGGATTAACTTTTTATTATGAAAAAGGGAATTTGGATTTTTTTAAAAAAGGTAATATTGTTACCCATTTTTATTACACAGATAAAAATCAGGTTAAGCATGTTGAGGATGGCCAGAATCATTTGATTTTAGCTTATGGCCGCGGCCAGAACCTGGCTTCTCTCTCAGGGAACATTTATGGTCTGGGCGAAATGTTTGATTACAGCAAGGGAAGGATTTCTATAATATCCAATGTTAATGAAACTGTATTTTACGGAGAGGAAGAAGTTTTGAAAAAGGTTTTTGATATGTATTTGTCTTGTACTCGCGTTAGACGAGATATTGGTGTTTTTGAGCCGATTGCATATGTGGTGTATAATAATTATTTTGGCAGGAATGTGTATGATTATATGCTGGAAAATTTTTATTGCGAGTGGATACCATGAAAGTTCATAAGGAATTGCCTTTAGCTGAAATGACTTTAAGAAGGTATGAAAAACCGTATAAATTGTCTGGTCGTTCTTTGGTTAAAAAGCTTTGTTTAAGTATTGGTTTGCTGCAGCCAGGTGATGGAAGGGATGTTATTGTTGATATTTTGTTTGTTATTTTAAGGAATAAGGGTTTGAATAGCAAGGAAATTGAGGAAAAGGTTATTTCTTTTAGAAAAAAGAACAAGCTTCCTTTGCTTGGTATTGCTTCTTCAAATATCAGACGACAGCTTAAAAGACTTAAGGATATTTATCTTATCGAAAGAGTTGGGAATACTTATCGTCTTCATGAAGATTCTGACCTTCCTGAGATTTTTAGTGAAAAGATTGAATCATTTTACTTGAAATCTATCAAGGACCGTGTTAGGGAATATTTTGAAGCAGTTCATAAGGAATTGAAAAATGAAAATTGATGTTTACATGCCCAGGGAGGATTCTCATTTGCTTCAAAAAGAGGTTTTGAATTTTGCTAAAGGCAGTGTTCTTGATATGGGAACTGGTTCTGGTATTCAGGCTGAAACTGCCGCCTCATTAAAAAACGTTAAAAAGGTTTTGGCTGTTGATAAAAGCCAGGCAGCTATTGATTTTTGCAGGGATAAATTTAAAGCCAGGAAAATCAGGTTGTTAAAATCTGATTTGTTCTCAAAGGTTTCTAAGCAGAAGTTTGATACTATTATTTTTAATCCTCCTTATTTGCCTGAAGACAAGGTTAAGCATCCTGCTTTGGACGGCGGCAAAAAGGGTTATGAGGTTTTAGAAAGATTCCTTGATTCTGTTAATGAATTTTTAGCGCCTAATGGTGTTGTTTTGATTGTGTTTTCTTCTTTGACAAACAAGGATAAGGTTGATGAGATTATTCGTAATAATATGCTTGAATCTGAATTGCTTAATAGTGCGCATTTCTTTTTTGAAGAATTATTTGTTTACAAAATTGTTAAATCTGATTTTTTAAAGGAATTTGAAAAGAAAAAGATTGATGATATTCATTTTTTTGCAGCGGGCAAGAGAGGTATTGTTTTTACTGGCTTTTTTAGAAAGAAAAAAATCGCTATTAAGACAAAGCATCCTAAAACCAAGGCTCAGCACAGTATTGAGAATGAGGTTAAAATGCTTAAAAAATTGAACAAGCACAAGATTGGCCCTACATTTGTTGCAAAAGGCAGGAATTATTTGATTTATGAGTTTGTTCCTGGCGAGTATATCAAGGATTGGCTTCCAAAGACTAAAAAATCAGAGATTGCCGGGGTTTTTGCAGCAGTATTAAAACAATGTTTTGTTTTGGATAAACTGAAAATCAATAAAGAGGAAATGCATCATCCTTTAAAGCATATTATTATTGATAAGAATATTATTATGATTGATTTTGAAAGGGCTCACAAGACAAAGTCTCCAAAGAATGTTACTCAGTTTTTGCAGTTTATCAGGACAAATGCAGGTTTATTAAATCGCAGAGGTTTTAATATTTCCAAAGAAAAAATACTGGAAATTTCCCAGAATTACAAGAAAAATCATAAGATTGATTTTGTTTTAAAGGAGCTTGGTTTATGATTACTGATTTTCAGAAAAGGGTTTATTTTTTGTGTAAAAAAATTCCTAAAGGAAGGGTTTCCACTTATGGTGAGATTTCAAAAAGATTGGGCAGGGGGATTATTGGTTCAAGGGCAATCGGCAATGCTTTGAATAAGAATCCATATTCTCCTGTTGTTCCGTGTCATCGTGTTGTAAAATCAGACGGCTCATTAGGCGGTTTTGCCAAAGGAGGCAGGAAAAAGATTGATTTGTTGAGAAAAGAAGGCATTTGTGTCTCTAAAGGCAAAATTATTGGTTTTAATAAAAAAATATTTAAATTATGAACAAAAGGTTTTTAAACATGGTTATGTTTGTTACGCTAAACAATTGGGAGGGATTTAACATGTATGCAATAATGTATGATATAACAGAAATAAATTCAAAAGATAAGCCAAATAGGTATTTTCAGTTGCATGTAAAACAAATTGATAGTCTTGAACAAGAGGTTCTTGAAGCTCATCAGGCTATTAAGGATAATCCTAATATTACTGGTCTTTGTGTTGGATGGAGAAAATGTCCTCCTAAAAATGGAAGCATATCAGAATATTTATCCTATTTAAAAGAAAATTATGACCAAGATGGTGAAGATATTATAATTGATTTTGAAAAAAGTGATAATGTTACTCACATTAATACTCAATCAGAAGAAGAGAAAGCAATAACACGATTAAGAGAAAAATATGGAGAAATAATTTTCTTAAATGGCGAAAGAGAAAAGGCAGAAAGATTAATGATTTGCGAGAGGTTTAAAAGGTTTTGAACTATGGACATATACTTCATAGGCTCAATAAGAGGCGGGCGTTCTGATGTTAATGTTTATTCTGAACTTATCGCGCATCTTAAAAACTTTGGAAATGTTCTTAGCGAGCATATTGGAGATAACAGCATCACAGAATTAGGGCAAGACCTATCAGACAAATTCATTTATGATAGGGCAATTAAAAATATTAAAAAAGCAAAAAAGATTGTTGCAGAAGTAACCAGTCCTTCTCATGGCGCTGGTTTTTAATTATGTAAATCTGTGGAACTGGAAAAAGATGTTTTATGTTTGTATCGCCCAGAACCAGGAAAAAGGCTTTCTGCAATGATTGCTGGTTGTCCTGAATTAAAAGTATCAGAATATACAAAAATTGAAGAAGCAAAAAGATTTATTGATGATTTTTTCTTATACCTTTAATTTACTTTCAATAACTTTTTTAATTGCTTTTGCTTCCATTTCAGTTGTTGCTGTTGTTTTTAGATATAATTCTCCGCCAAAATTATCTCTTGCATAAACCATGTGTATTGTCCAGCAATCTGCGATTTGTCCGTCTGGTAATTTCTTTCCTGAATTATAAATTCTTTTAACACGGCTGTACTTTGCAGAGCTTAATACTGACCCTCTTATTTCTTCTATTTTTTTATCATTTGACATTGATTCAATGAATTGTTTGTATCTTTTTGGATATCCATGTTCTATGTTTCCTAATTTAATTTTATCTTGTGGTTTTTTTATTGAATCAGGGATTTGTTTGTATATTTCTGGACCCAGCTTATCAATTAGTGTGTCTTTTTCTATTCCAAATAAGATTGTTAATCCCGATTCTAGTTCAGGAGGAATATTTATTGATTCTAGTCCTTTGGCTTTTTGTATTGAATCCAAGATTGATTGCAATTTGTATGTTTCTTGTTTTTGTTGGTTTATTTCTTCTTCCTGTTTTTCTAGAAGATCTTGGTATAGTTCGCATTCTGCTTCTTTTGCATTTTTTTGTTGTTCTAAGGATTGTATTTCAAGCATATATGCTTCTTCATTTTGATTTAAATCTTTAATTCGTTTTTCTAATGATATTATTTCTTGTTGTTTTTCTGAGATTGCTTGTTCTCCTTTTGTTTTTAATTGTGTTTTAAAATCTTTTAAGCTTATGATATGAATGCATTCTTCTTCTTGTTTTCTAAAAGGAGGAATTGTGCAAGAACATAGATATTCATTATTTATTTCTTTAATTTTAAATCCTAACAGCTTTTCTTTTCCTGTAGAGCTGGAGATACCTTCGCTCACAATATACCATTTTCCAGCTTTGTCTTCTCCTTGGTTTATTATACTAAGTAGTTTGTCCATATATAGAAATAAAAGAAACTTGGTATTTAAAGCTTAACTTATCTCTTCCCGCGTTTTGTCTTCTTAACTTCTTTTTCTAGTTTTAATTTTTCTAGCAATTCTTTATACCTATTACGAATAGTAACTTCAGTAACGCCCGCTACATCAGCCACTTCTCGTTGCGTCCGCTTCTCACCATGCAACAACGCACTTACATAAAGACTTGCCGCTGCTATTCCTGTTGGTCCTCTGCCTGAAGTTAATTCAGCATGGTGTGCTTTTTCTAGTATTTCTACTGCTTTGCTTTGTGTTTCTGGTGATAGTTTTAGTGAGCTTGCAAATCTTGCTATATAGTCTGCTGGATTGCTTGGTCTTATTGATATTCCTAGTTCTCTTGTTACAAATCTGTATGTTCTTCCTATTTCTTTTTTCTCTATTCCTGATGCTTCTGATAATTCATCAAGTGTTCTTGGTACTTCGTGTCTTCTGCATGCTGCATATAACGCTCCTGCTACCACGCTTTCCATGCTTCTTCCTCTTACTAGTCCTCTTTGCACTGCTTGCGTGTATATCATTGCTGCGTCTTCTTCTACTGATTTTGGCAGTTTTAGATAAGAACTTACTCTTTTTAATTCTGCTAGTGCTAATTTTAGGTTTCTTTCAATAGCCGTCGAAATCCTGTATTGCCATTTTCTTAGTCTGAAGAACTTGTTCCTGTCTTTGCTTTTCAAAGCAAATAAATCAGCTCTTTGTCCTACTTCTGTTCCCAGGCCCTGGTCAAATTGGGTATAAGTCATTGGCGCGCCTGCGCGCCTTTTTGACTGGCCAGAGTCTGTTTCATGCTCTCTCCATTCCTGGCCAAACTCTACCATTTTGTCTTCTATTACCAGGCCGCAGTCTTTGCAGATTATTTCGCCTTTATCTCTGTTGATAAATAAGTTTATTCCAGAACATTCAGGACATTTTTTAATGTAATACATTTTACTTTCCCCCCGCACAATGAATATATTATGAAATATATTCCTAATTACAAATATTATTATAAACCTAACGCAGAGGTAGTATATAAATGTTTTGGTGTTTTGGTAAGGTTTTTAAGTCTTTTGTTACCATTTTTAAGGTTTTGAGTACTTTTTGGGAAAGTTACAAATATTTAAATATAGGTTGTTTAAAACCGTAGGAACTCCGAAACTACTGGCCAAACTTACGTTGAATTTATTAAGGAGAAATACTTTATGTACTAAAAAATATACACAGGGCAAATCTACTTCTTTTCAGATAAATTTAAATAGAGCGGAAAGTAAACTTATTCTGGAGAATCTGCCGGCGTGGCACAACCTGGTACTGCGCGGATTCTAGTCCTGTTTTAATGGGGATAGAAGCGTAAGCCTTGAGAAGGAATCAGGCCAGCCCGTTCCCGAAAGGGTATCCCGGTTCAAATCCGGGCGCCGGCGTCTATATTTAGCAAATTTTTTAGTATCCCGGTTCAAAAGTCAAAGGGTTCAAACCTTTGGTTTGAAAGTCCGAGCAGTGGCGTTTCTTTATTTTTTAGAAATATAATCTGTGAGCATGATTGAGTATTTCTAAGAATATAAATCTTTATATATCTTTCAAGATTTATTGGTTTTTATGTTGGAACTTAAGCATTCATCAAATATTTATGTTCCGTTGGATAATATTGAGGCAGCGAAGTACGTATTTTTTGAAGAACTTCTTGCAGAAGCGAAAAAACATCCGGATATTGAAATAACAGAATTTGATGTTTCAAAGGGATTTTCTGAAAGATATAGTTTTTTTATAAGAGAAGGATCAAATCCAATATATTTCAAAAGACAAATTAAATTTAGAAAGTTTCCTGTGTTTCATGCGGGAAGAAGAATAGATAATTCTTTTGAAGTAGGTTTAGAAGGAACTATTGGAGATTTTAAAGTTATTTCTACTCCGTCTATTGAAAGAGAGATATTCGGACCTCAAGACTGGGGATGGATCGAAGACCCTTTTGATCTAGAAGACAACCCATGTAATTCTTCGGCAATCAAAGCATATTTTGATCAAAAATTGGATGGAGACCGTTTAAACAAATTTAATTTAATTCTAAGAAGAATAAAATCTTGTCTAAACTAAGTCATAATTCCTTATAAAATTCATATAGGAAATCGCTAAATTCAATATCCTAAAGTCAAACATCAGGCTTTCTTTCATAAAATTTTTAAATCCCAATTAAGAAGAACTATTCATGTTGCCTAAAACAGCCATTATTCTTGCTGGTGGTGAAAGCACCAGGCTTGGTGATTTGGCTAAGGATATTCCCAAGCCTTTGTTGCCTGTTAATGGCAAGCCTATTGTCCAGTATGCTATTGAAAACCTGAAAAAATATGGTATTACTGATTTTATTCTTGCTGTTAGTTATCATGCAGATAAGGTTCAGGATTATTTCAAAGATGGGGGTGATTTTGGTATTAAAATAACTTATTCTGTTGAACAAACTCCTTTGGGTACTGGCGGTGCGATTAAGCAGGCTGCTGAGAAGTTAACAGAGCCTTTTGTTCTTGCTTGGGGCGATAATTTAACTGATATTAATATTGAAGAATTGTTCAAAATATACAAAAAGAATAATGCTAAAATTACTGTTGCTTTGGCTTATAGAGAGGATATTGAGCACTTTGGTTCTGTTAAATTAGATGACGCAAAGATTGTTAAGTTTGCAGAGAAAAATCCTGATAGAAGCAAGGCTCTTTCTAATTGGATTAATGCAGGTATGTTTATTGTTCATCCTGAGGTTTTGGATATTCTTCCTGATGGCAAGTCTAGTTTTGAAAGACAATGTTTGGAAAAGATTACTGACAAAAATATTTTTTTCGCTTACAAGCATGAAGGCAGGTGGTTTCCTACTGATACCCAAGAAAAATATTTATTAGCTAAAGAGGCATGGCGGTGAAAGCTCTTATTCTTGCTGGCGGTTATGCAACCAGAATGCAGCCTTTGACTCTGAATATTTCCAAGCCGTTATTGCCTGTTGGCGATAAAGTCATGATTGATTGGATTCTTGATAAGATTAAAGAAATACCTGATATTAATGAAGTGGCAATTGTAACTAATGAAAAGTTTTTCAATGATTATCTTGAATGGAAAAATAAGAATAATCAGGATGTTAATTTAATAAATGATAAAACTACTTGTAATGAAAATCGTTTGGGTATGTTTGGTGATATTGCGTTTGGTTTAAAGAATTTGGAATTAGATGATGTTTTAGTTTTAGGCGGGGATAATTTATTCAAATTTGATTTAAATGAATTAATAAATCTTTCCAAAGAAAATAATTCTCCTGCAATCGGCGCAGTTGAATTAAATGATTTAAACGAAGCTAGAAAAATGGGTATTTTTTTAATTGATGATAACAAAAAAGCTGTTGATTTCGAGGAAAAGCCTGAAAATCCTAAGTCAATGCTTGCAAGCACTGCTTGTTATATGATTCCTGAAAAAATTGTAGAAATAATTCGTTCTTTTGATGGCGATGGTGAAAAAATTCATGTTGCTCGTTTTTTAATGGAGAATTCAGACACTTTTATTTATCCATTTAAAGAAGAATGGATTGATATTGGTTCTAAGGAGCAGTATGATAAGGTTAATAGGGATTATTCTAAAAAATAATTACAAAAACGATTATTACCATTGCTATTGTTATTAAGAATTTTACAAACTTTCCTCCTAATCCTCCTATGACTGCTCCTGTTGCTGCTGTTATTGCTTTGTTAAAATCTTTTTTTATTAGAATTTCCGCAATAAATGCTCCTAAGAATGCTCCGAGCAATAATCCTAAAAGGCTTCCGAATAAAACTATTGGTATTCCTATGACTGCCCCTAAGATTCCTCCGATTATTGCTGCGATTACTGCTGTTTTTGATGCTTTGTATTTTTTTGCTGCTATTCCGATTATTGAGAATTCTAATATTTCTGCTGATGTTGCTAGTACTAATAATAATACTAACCAGTGTATTGTTATTGTCCATGACCAAGTTATCAGATTATAAAGAATTCCTCCTAATAAGACCAGCCATGTGCCTGATATTCCTAACATTGATATTATTATTCCTGACAAAGCTAAAAATATGAATGCTATTAAGGCGATTATTTCAATTACCAATTTTTATTCCCCAGTTTAATGATTTTGCTGTTTCTATTCCATATTCTAGTTCTATTTTGTTTTCAGCGTGTATTGTGTAGATTGTTTCTCCTTTTTTTATTCTGTCTCCGACGTGTTTGAATAAGTATATCCCTGCTCCTGTGTCTTTTGGTGCTCCTGCTACTCGTGCTATTTTGGATATTGCAGAATTGCTGATTTGTTTTATTTTGCCTGTTTTTTTGGCTGTTACATCAAATGTATGATTTCCTATGATTATTTGTTCTGGTGTTTTGATTGTTCCGCCTTGTGCTTTTATTATTTTGTGCATTGTTTCCAGTGCTTTTCCTGTTTCCAGTATTTTTTTTGCTGTTTCATATCCTTTGGTTGTTTTTCTCATGTATTCCAGCATTTGCCCTGACATTCGTAATGATTTTTCTTTTAGGTCTTTTGGTGTTTTTGGATGGTTTTGCAACAGCCACAGGCAGTCTCTTGCTTCTAGTGCCGGCCCTATGCCGTTTCCTATTGGCTGCGAGCCGTCTGTTATTATTATCTTTATTTTTATTTTTAGGTTTTTTGCCAGTGTTCTGAAGTGCTTGGCGATTTTATTTGCTTGCGCTCTTGTTTTTACTTTTGGTCCTAGTGGTATTTCTAATAACAAGTATTTTGCTCCAACAGAAGCTTTTTTTGACATTATCGAAGCCAGCATTTGTCCTTCTGCGTCTATGCTTAGTGGTGATTCTACTTTTATTATTTTGTCGTCTGCAGGAGCCAAATCTACTGCTCCTCCCCAGACTATGAATCCTCCTGCTTTTTTTAGTATTTCTTTTAATTTGTTTGGCTGGTGTGTTACATTTGTTAAAAGTTCCATTGTGTCTGCTGTTCCTGACGGTGAAGTAATTGCTCTTGTGCTTGTTTTTGGTATTTTTAGTCCTGCTGCAACTAATATTGGCACTATTATCATTGTTATTCTGTTTCCTGGAACTCCTCCGATTGAGTGCAGGTCTGCTATTGGTTTTTGCTCAAATTTCATTATTGTTCCTGTTTGTGTCATTACTTTTGTTAAGTCAAGTATTTCTCTTGAACTCATTCCATTGGTATAGTTTGCTATGATATATGTTGTTAGTTCTATCGATGTTAGCTCGTCTTTTACTATGTCATGAATTATTTGCTGGATTTCTTTTTTGCTTAGTTTTTTTCCGTCTAATTTTTTTCTTATGTACTGAATTGATTTTGGTTTTTTAGCTAGTTTTATTGTTACTGTTTGGTCTTGTTTTGCTTTTAACGAATCCAGTACTTCTTCGAATAATCCTATTTTTCCTTTTGGCATTGCTTTTCTGCTTTCTGCTATGTCTAAAACTGCTGTGCATGTTCTTTTGCCTTTTATCAGCCTTATTCTGTCCATGTGGTGAAGGTCTAATTTGTCTGCATCTTCCTGATTTAATAGAACTACTTTTGACCCTCCTGTTGCAATGTCTAAGTCTTTAACTTTAAGCTTCATTTTAAACTATCTGCTTTTCTTTTTCGTATAAATCCAAGAAAGATACGCTTGCAGCGATTATCATTGGTCCGATTAGGAATCCTGCAAAGCCGAATAAGTAAAATCCTCCTAAAACTCCCAATAATACCAGTACTGGATGCATTCCTGCTTTTGTTCCTATTATTTTTGGTTTTATTAGGTTGTCTGCGCCTCCAACTATTATTGCTCCGTATAGCATTAGCCCTACTCCTTTCCAGATTAGCATTACATTTCCTTCAGCCGTGCCTTGTAGTATTAGCAGTATACTTGCTGGAAACCAGACTATCGCTGTTCCTATGAAAGGGACTAATGCAAATATTGACATTAAAATTCCCCAGAATAATGGTGCTTTTATTCCTACTGCCCAAAAGCCTATTCCTCCAAGCATTCCCTGGAATATTGCTATTACTATTGCTCCGTATATTACTGCAAATGCTGTGTCTTTCATTTTTTTATAGACATGCCCTTGATGCAGTTCAGATAATGGTATTAATTTTTTTACTTTTAGAACTAATTCAGGCCCTTGTTTTAATAAATAGAATACTATGAAGAATGTTATGAATATTTGCAATAATATTTTGGGCAGTGAAATTATAAATTCTGATGTTTTGTTTATTATGAATGTTGTTGTTCTTGACAAGATATCTTTTAGGTAATATTGAACATCAGGGTCCTGCAATACAGATTGTAGGTATGTTGATGTCTTGCATAATCTTGTTTGAACTCCGTCTCCGCACTCTACTCCTAGAACATCTCCTGACAAAATTCTTTGTTTAGAACGTATGTATAAGTATTGCGCGTCTTCTGTGCTCATTTTCAGAACAAATCCTATTGGCACCAAGAGTATTAGTATTATTATCACAGACATTATTAATGCGCATATTGTTTTGTTGGGTATTTTTTTGTACAGCCATTTGTATGGCAGGTAAAAAATATATGCAATTACCATGCTTGCGAGTATTGAATTTATAAAAGGTCTTACTACAAGAAATGACAAGAATGCCAGCAAAACAAAAATGATTATAAAAAAATATTTGTAAAAATCGGTTTTAACTACTGGTTTTTTATCTATTGATGTCTTCCTCTTTTTTGCCATTCTGATTAATACTATATATAATGGGTATTTAAATTTTACTAGTAATATTTGGCTGCGTTGAAAAAGTTCTAAGATAGCACAAATGATATTGTGGGCTAGTGCTCTACAATATGCTTCTGCTCTTTGTGTTGCTATT
>JAFGHW010000050.1 GCA_016929895.1 Candidatus Woesearchaeota archaeon | reverse complement strand
TATCACACGATAACATATTTATCACCTCTACACATTTTTAAACACCAAGTGTTTAAAAATTAAGCGAGGTTAAAACATGCAATCATGGATTAAAGAAAAATGTTTTACTATAAAAGGTTTACTAGATTAATAACTATAATTAGTTAAAAAATTACTTTAAAACGCCTTGCTCAGAATAAACAGGAAAATGCTCTTCCAATGGCTTGCATAATTTACCTGGATTCACATCTTGAAATTCTTCTGCAACAGGAATACAAGGAATAAATCTACATTCATATAATGTTGCAAGCCGATAACCCGAAGGGCAAGCGCCGCCGCCAAAAGTCTCTAAAGCACCTTTTCTTAAAATAGTCTCTCTAGGAACACCATCACCGCCGGCAGGCTTAACAATCCTCTGTTTTGTAAGAACATTAGTTGCAAATCCTTCGCGAGCACCACCACCATAAGTGCCCATAGAAGAAATATTTGGGCCAATCATAAAAATAAGCCCAACAATAGAAAAAACAACAACAAAAGAAAAAAGTAATAAAATATATTTTTCCATTAGCCTCTAGGTACAAATTCTGAAACTCTTACATATTCACAAGGAACTGGTCTGCCCATAGAGTCAGTAACAGTATAGTCATAGTACATTGGACTAACAGCTTTTTTGTTAGGATAACAAGGATTAGTTTCTCCTGAAGGAGTTCTTTCAGATTCATACCTGACAGTAGCATCCACGTTGCCTTTTCTTAAGCTATAATCCACAGCAATTTGCGATGGGTCTACTGGAGAAGTAATCCTTTCCTTATACATTTCGCCGGTAACATATAGTTTAGGCATTCCAGGACTATTAACTACCTGAGCACTCATTGCTCCTGAAAAAAGCAATACCAAACTAGCTACTCCTATAACTGCAACAATACCCAACAGGGCATATGAGATCATCTTTAAATCATCCATAATACACACCTCGTTTTATTCTATAAAAATATTTATATTACTCCGCTGGCGCCAATAATACGACAGCAATAAGCACTTGCTGAATGTTCAAAGCAGTCAGACCCTCTTTGTTTAAAACCAAGCATCTGCGTGTAGGATGCTCTTGCAAAACCTTCAGGGCAGGTTGTTTGAAGTGTAGGAATTTGCCTAACACCACGTTCGTAATACATGAATTGCGGATTATCCTGTCCTGTATATTCATCGCCGCCAACACCAGAAGTGGTTCTATCTCTTAGCATAGGATAATCAACATCTTTAATTGCTCCGCCATAAACTTTAGGCAGTGTAGCACTAAATGCTCCGCTCTTAATAGCAGTTGTAAACATCAGAACTAAACCAATTATTGCAAGAACAGCTGCAATACCTAAAATAGCAATACCGATACTCTTTTGATCAGCCATTATCTATCACCTCAGTTTTACAAATCAAATTGTTATATTAGCCTAATTTGAATTATTAGTATATAAATTTATCGGATTTTTTAATTTTAATATACCCAATAAGAAAAATAATTATTAAAAAAAAAGAGAAAAAAATTTTAAATATTTATGTTAAACCTGGTGCTTCGCAACAGTAACCATCAAGGGTAGGTATGTAATCAGAGCATCCAAGACCTCTTGATTCTGCTACCAGTTTTTGGCCGTAGTCAGATTTAGTTAAGTATGGGCCACATGTAGTAGCATCACTAGGTATGCTAATAAATCCTCTTTTTCTGCTAGGAATTCTCAATACTTGTGGTTCATCTCCAGGTCGGCCTGCACCGCTAATAGCTCTACCTTCTCCGTATGGTAAAGCAACTCCTTTAATTGCACCGCCATAAACTTTATTTAATTGTGGCAATGCAACGTCTCCTGTGTTCTTTGCTCCTGCAAAGAGAAGAACTAATCCAACAATCGCGATAACAGCCACTACACCTAAGATTGCGAGTGCAATTCCTTTACTTTCTTCTGCCATTAAATCACCTCTCTTGGTCTTATTTAATCAAGATTACTTCTTGAATAAATAATCTCATATTTAAACTTTTCGTTTTTTTCTTGTTTTTCTTTTCTTATTAGAATATTTCCAAAAGTGTAAAACCAATAAAATAACCCCGATAGTAATGGCAGAATCTGCGATATTAAACGCAGGCCAAAAACCAAAATCAATAAAATCAATTACAAACCCATACATCGCTCTATCTAAAAGATTTCCTAATGCTCCGCCTAATATCAATGCCAACGGGATTATAAAGAATTTTTTACCTGCTTTATCCTTGCAGTAGTAATATAGTATTCCCATAATTATTATAACTGTCAAGGCAATCAGAAAAAATCTCGCGGCAGGAAAATTTAACAAACCAAAACCAATACCAAAATTTTTTATAAAATGAATTTTAAAAATCAAAATTTTTGTTGAAGGAACATAAGTAGAAATAAAATATTTTGTTATCTGGTCAAAAATAAAAATAAAAAAAGCAATGACAAAAAATAAAAAATGTTTTTTTACCGCCATCGTGGAGTTTCTTCTTCGCCGCCGGCAATCTTTTCCAGCCGCTCGATACGTGCATTGATATTATCAAGAATAGCTTTGATAGCATCTAATTTTGCATTAATTAAATCATTTCCCCTAGAATCTGCAAAAGGCCTTGTGCTTTCAAAAGAAGGTTTGGACATTTCCATTGCAGGCTCAGCCCTGTCGAATTTAGGCATCGACGGTTCTCTCATAGGGGGAAGATCTGCTCCTGCGCCTGGCGAGAAATCTTCAGGACCTTCCCTATCAAACCTTGAGGAATCTTTCTTTTTTTTAAAACCAAGTTTTTCAAAAATTGACATTAAAATCACCTCTATTATGCCAAGGAAACCATTGCGGTTATAATTGCATCTTTAAATAAATATATCGCTCCGAAAATAAAAGCAAGAATCGCAATGACGATTATTATTTTTGTAACCTTTTTAACTATTTTAATAACAAGGCTCAAAACAATTATCGCTATAATCAAAGCAATTACCCAAAGTATCAGCGAAGTCATACAATCAAGAATGAGGATACATCTTTATAAACTTTTCTTACATAATCTCGTTACAGGGCAATTAGCACATGCGGGAATTTTAGTGCAATGTTTTTTGGCAAGTTCTACTAATAATGCATGGTACTCATTATAAATTTTGATTTGTTTTGGAATTTTTTTATGAAACTTGTTTTGAAGCTCGTGATAACTAATTTTTTTATCGCATATGCCCAGCCTTGAAAAAATTCTTTTTGTATACAAATCGACGACAAAACAAGGCTTTTTGAAGGCATACAAAATTATAGAATCTGCGGTTTCAGGACCGATTCCTTTTATTGACAGAAGTTTTGCTCTCAATTTTTTTACAGGCAATTTTTGCAAATTTTTATTTTTGCCGATAAACTCAGAAATATTTTTCAGATATTTTGCTTTTTGATTAAAATATCCTGCAGGACGAATTAGTTCTGATAATTTCTTGTCCTGCATTTTAAGAATTTTAGATGGAGAATTTAATCCTGCTTTTCTTAAATTCTGTAAGGCCTTTTCAACATTTTTCCACGATGTATTCTGGGTCAAAACTGTGCCGAGAATAATTTCAAATTCTTGTTGCCTGTTTTTTGGAATCTCAAAATTATTTTTATTGCATTTTCCGTTAATAGGCCACCAGCCCTGGGGGCCGAATTCATTCAATAATTTATTGTAGATTCTTTTGAACATTTTTTCAAAGATAAGCAGCCAATCTATTAAAATTTATTCATAATTTTCAATAATAAAACCTGCAAAATACAAATTGCCGCCGGCATTTTGAACATCTTTCCCAATTCTTTTTTCAAAATCTTCTCTATATTTTCTTCTAAAAAATTTCCTGGACTTGATAAGCCTTAAATCATCTGCCAAAAAAACAGGCCATGGATGAGTTTCAGGGAGAACAATGCCAAAAAAATCCATTAGCCACAAACGATAATTCCACATTTTTTCTCTAATTTCAGATGCTTTATCAACCGTGCATCGAGAATCATTACCTTTTTGAAACAAAATATTAATCATTCGCAATTCTTTGGAAGAATATTTTCCCTCTAAAATATCGCTAATCACCAAAACATGTTTGTAAGCAGCATTTCTTACCCTCTCAAAACCAATCTTTTCAAAAATATTCTTCAAGCTATCTTTATCCGGGCACTCCCAAAAAAAACCATATTTCTGTATAATCTCTAAAAGATGCGAGTCTTTCCCCATAAAAATACCCCAATAAGGAAATCTTTATATTACTTTTGCTATTTTAATCATTTGGTGGGAAAATAGGCAGAATATCTGATGAAGACATAGAAAGAGTAAGAGATGCAGTAGACATAGTAGACATAATAGGAGGATATATACCATTGAAAAGAAGCGGCAGGTCATTTAAATCAGTCTGTCCATTCCACGATGAAAAAACTCCTTCTTTTCATGTTTTTCCTGAGTCGCAATTATTCAAATGCTTTGGGTGCGGAATATCAGGCAGTGTTTATACATTTTTAATGAACTATGAACACATGGACTTTCCAGAAGCAGTTAATGCAATGGCTGATAGAGCAGGGATACCAATATCTTACAAAGAAGAAAGCCCGGATGAAAAACGAGAAAAAGATTTGCTTTATTCCTGCTTAAGAGAAGCATCATATTTGTATCATAAGAATTTGATAAATCCAGAATCAAAACCTGCAGAAACCGCATTAGAATACGCTCTTTCTAGAGGAATAAAAGAAGAAACAATAAAAAAATACCAGTTAGGATATGCTCATTGCGGATGGGATTTTATATTAAGAAATTTAAGAAGGGATTTCAAAGAAAATATCATGGAAAAAGCAGGATTGATTATTGAATCAAGAGGCGGAGGATATTATGATTTTTTCAGAGACAGATTAATGATACCTATTTTTGATATCAAGAGCAATGTGATTGCTTTTGGAGGAAGAAAACTAGATACAGCAGATTTTGAAGCGCCAAAATTTATTAATACAAAAGAGACTCCTTTGCACAGCAAAGGAAAAGTATTATATTTGTTAAACATAGCAAAACATGAAGACTCTTCAAAAGATTACATAATTGTTGTGGAAGGTTATATTGATGCATTAATTGCGCATCAAGAAGGATTTAAAAATGTTGTAGCAACAATAGGGATTTCATTTACACAAGACCATGCTTTATTATTAAAAAAATATACTGGCAAGGTTTTGCAATGCTTTGACCCTGATAGAGCAGGAATAGATGCGGCGATAAGATCTTCAGAACCGCTAACAAAAATAGGCCTAAGTTTTGAAACAATAAGCCTGCCTGCAGGAAAAGACCCTGATGATTTCATACGAGAATACGGCGCAGATGCATTTCAGGAAAGAATAAACCAAGCAAAACCAATCTTTGAATTTGTATTAGAAGAAAAATTAAAAAACATAAAACTAACAACAGCAGACAGTTCAGTTTTATTTTTAAGAGAAATGATTCCTTTTCTAAAAAATATTTCCGATCCTGTTACAAAAGCAGTATATGTCGGCAAATTAGCAAAAATACTTGACGTGGAATACAATGCAATAGCAGATACAATGCGCGGGCAAAATGAAGAAAAAATAAATTTATATTTTAATAAAACAGAAGAATTAGAACAGCACATTGCAATATATTTAATAAAAAAACCAGCCTTTAGGCCATATTTAAAAAATAAACTTTCACCAAACCATTTTAACAATCTGGAAATAAAAGCACTATTTGCATATTTAACAAGCGAAGAAGCAAAAGAAGACAAGGCATACTCAAATGGAATCGATGAAGAACTTCCTTTATTAATCCCATTATGCACAGAAAATCTACCGCAGGAAATCATACGATTTGCTCAAAAAAGAAAAATCCCGACAGATGAATCAAAAATATACGCTTTAATAAGCCGAGTAATTAGAACTTCAATTCCTAAAACAGAGATTCAAATATTGGCAGAACATTTTTTAAAACATTCCCTAAAAAAAGAATTAGAAGAAGCAGATAGAACAAATGGAAAACAACTTGAAGACAGGCTTGACAAATACTTTTAGAGCTTAAAAGTTTTAAAACAGTTTTCATTAAAATACTCAGGATTCTTTAAAAGAAAAACATATTGCGCAATAGTAGAAACAATATCCCATTTATTATGTCTAAAAATTCTTCCAAGAGGCTCAGGATTGCCGCCACGACAATAATCCCAGTACCGATATGGAATATCTTTGCCAGCAACATCATCATCAGGACGCACAAAACCGCACGTAGCGAATTCAAGAGTAGTTAATTTACGGTCTTCTAGGTTATTTTTTTTAACAAACGGAAAAACCGCGTGCATAATATCCAAATGCTTATCCTTGCAAAAATCAAAAGGAATAATATAACTTTCACATCTTCTTTGCAATCTTGGTAAATCAAAACTAGAACCATTGAAACTAATAATATATTTCTTGTCTTTTCTTAATTCATCAAATACTTTTAAAATAGCTTCTTCTTCATATAAATCTCTTGCAAACAAACCCCTAAAAACAAAATCATTTCTTTTTTTATCAAAATAGCCCAATCCATTAAGAAAAATAGGAGAATCATTATGAAAACCAGTATTTTCAATATCCACAACCAAAATATCATCTATAGGAATAAAAAAATTATAATTCATACGGTTTCTAATTTTTCCATTCTGCCAATTCTGGATATTTTTCCGAACATATCTTGCAGTAGGAATATCCATGTCGCTAAAAGGAGTACTTCCATTTAAATATTTTTGGCAGTAAAAAGAACCAACCATTGCCTGAGAGCTGTTATCATCCAGAACAGATTCGATAGGGCGATATTTTCTTTCTTTATAATCCAAGTTATCTGGATTAGCAATGGCATTTTCCAAGCAAGAAACCAAAGCAGACAAAACCTTATGATGATGCTTTAACAAACAGGCATTACAAGATTTCAACATAACATGCGGTTCTTCGATAATTCTTTTTTGATAATTAATCAAGTTAACCAAGCTGTGCCGTTTATTAGGCACAGCATTGGCAACAAGTGTGTGATAAGGCGAGCGTTCAAGTTTACGCACAGCCTTAGAAAAATAATCAAAAAAGGTTTTTCCTGAAATAACTAAAATACCTGATTCTTCAAGAAAAGGAGCAGCTTCATCAACAATTTGCTCCGGCATTTGCAAAACAGCAATAATCTTTGTTTTTGAACTATTAATTTCTTTAAACTCGCGGCCATAACTGAATTTTTTTATTAAATCCAAAGCATTCTTAACATTCCATCCTGCCCTGACTTCCACAAGACAGGACTCTAAACCTGAAGAAACCATTAAGTCAGGTTCGATATGGTGATTATTATAAGAAATTCTTACTTTGCGACCTATTTTAGGCTGGATATCATCTACCCCAGAAAAATACCTTGCAAAACCATTATTAAAAAAATCCCCTGTGTTATCAACTAAATAAGTCATCAATAACACAATTTTTGCAGCATATTCTGTTATATTTCCAAGAAGATTTCTACTTTCAGAAGAAACAACCAGTTCAGTTCTTGCAGGACCAATCAATTTTGTAATTTCTTCTGAAACTGTGGCAGAATTTCTTTTTGTTAAATATCTTAATTGATTAAACACTTTTCTTAATCCAGGCTCTCTGCTATTTGCAAGATAACTATGAGATATATTGACTCCCTTTTTATTTAATTCTTGCAATAAATTACTTAACACTTTTTTATTAACTCCAATTGTTGGCGTTGAAATAAAATTAAATAAATCCGGAAATTCTTCGTACAAACGATTAATCCTCGTTCTCGCAGGCATTTCTTGCAAATGACTTTTTCTTTTTAGTTTAATTCTTTTTTTAATTTTTTTCTTTCGTTTTTGTTTTATTTTTTTTGCAAATGCCGCATTTTTAATAGCAAAGAAAACATTAGGATTATCTTTTGTAAACTCGCTCCAGGGTATGAGAATAGATGGATCATTTTTTTCATAAGCTTCTTTAACTTTATGGTATGGCCAAACACTAGTTAAAATTGATTTAATCATTTCTTCAGAATAAAAATTAAAACTAGGGCTAAAACCAAGCTCTCTAATGCCTGCTGCAAAATTAGCAGAGCCTTTAAAAGCCCTGCCTACTCCACAAATCGCCTTAAACAAAGGATAATCTTTATTCTTAATCTTCTTGCTGAAAACTTTTTCGCATTTGCTGTTATTATTTGCATTCTTTTCGCGAACATAACCATAACCTTCTAAAATAGCAATCAAATTTTCTTTAGAATAAATATCTGAAGAATTATAAAAGCCCAAATCATTCATCAACTGTTTAGTTCCTATTTTGCCATTAACTCCAATATATTCACAGCGCAGCTTGAGAATATCCTTAATATATTTAGGTAATTTGCGAAAATCAATAATCCCTGATTCACTAAATCTTTCTGCGCGTTTACGAAAATCCGGATGAACAGAATTTAAATCCAATTTGCGCTTTCTAGTAAAAGGTATGATTAAATCACGCAGTTCTAAATCAACAGGCAACAAGTCAATACAAGCACTAACCCTATCAAGCCTGTTAAACCCTCTAAATAAATTGCTAACTCTAACTTCAATACTCACCCTATCACACCTTTTAATTTAAGGAAATATTAACTAGTATTTATTCTTTTTGAAAAAATTAAATTATACCAAAATAGCGGTTATAGAACCATTTTGGCCTGGACGAGAAGTAACCCTTGCTTTTCCTTTTTCAGTTTCAATAATCGCGCCTTTAGTAAAGATGTTACGTCTAACATAATGCCTGTTTGCAGGAGTCTCAACAACAGTCTTGACCTTTGTCTTAGAAAATGTTTTAGTCTTAGGATCAAACAAATTAACAGTTTCAGCAGACAAAACACGCGATTTTTTGCTGCCGCCTTTTGTTCTTACAGTCTTAATCTTATGCTTGCCAACATGAGTAAGAGTTGGAGAACTTCCCTTTTCAAAATTTCTTTTGCCTCTGGCAGATTTGTATTTCCCGCCAGATTCCTTGCGCTTCAAGCGCCTTTTATGAATAACTACCATAACACAAAAAAATAGGGAATGGTTTATAAAGATTATTGTTTTACCATCTTAAAAATGAAGAGGGGATTACTATTAATAGTGGTAATGTTTCTTTTTTGTACTTGCGCCAATGCATTAATACTTCACAACACAGAAACTCCTGGAGAAAATCCATCAATATACGGAAGCTTAATCGCCTTTGAGACACACGAAGACAATGCTGGCAAAGATTTGAATGAAGATGGAGATACAGGAGATAGAGTGATACAGTATTATGATATAGAAAAACAGACAACAATAAGCACCAAAACTACAGGAAAAAACCCCCAGGTATTTGCTTATTACATAATATTTGAAACATCTGAAAAAGAAGAAAAAAAAGATCTTAATGATGATGGTGACAAAGAAGATTTAGTATTACAATATTACAACGTACACGAACAAAAAACAGTAAATACAGAAATAGAAGCACAAGACCCATATTTATATCAGTATATAATAGTATTTTCTACACCGGAAAAATCACTCAAAACAGATTATAATAATGATGGGGATATGGATGATAATGTAATAAGGTATTATGACTTAAAAACACAGGAATTAACTGAAACAGAACAAATTGGCAAAACTCCGTCAACAAATGGAAAAATAATATTATTTGTTACAAGCGAAAAAGAAGTGAAAATAGATTTAAATGATGATGCAGATCAAGATGATGAAATATTTCAGGTGTATTCTCTAGAAACCAAAACTGCATTTAGCACAAAGGAGCTTGGGGCAAAAAGTTACATGAATAAACAAGGACTGGCGGCATACCTAAAGGGAAATAGCATAGTCTTTTATGACGCGGGCGGAAACGGAAAACAGCAAATAGAATTAATTTCAGATAATATCAAATTTAAAGAGAATTTAATCTTGTATGATTATGACCATAAAATAAACTCATACAATATAGAAACACAAACAAAAGCATTAACCGAAATATACGGGCAAAAAACAGATTTATTCGAAAACATCATTGCCTTTCAAACAGACGAAGAAAATTCCGGCGACTTAAATAAGGACGGAGACCAAAAAGATACAATAATAAGGTATATCGTGTCAGAAGATGATGATGGTGATGGGTTAATGGATTTTATTGATAATTGCCCGACAATTAGAAACCCGAACCAAGCAGACATAGACAAAGACGGAATAGGCGACGAATGCGATGCAAAAGACGACAGGGAAAAAGAACCAGCACCTGAAAATAATACTGAATTGCATACTACTGAACCGAAAATAGGAACATCAGTAAAACAAATCGAACAAAAAACCAAAGAAAACAATGATTGGGGCGCATGGTTTGGAATATTAACAATAATATTAATACTGATTATAGCAGCAATACTATTAGTACCTAGATATTATAGACGAAAGAAAAAAGGCTTTGGATTCTAAATAAGAGAAACCTTTATATAGAGTGCTCCTATTTTGAATACAACCAAATCGAGGGGTGTGAACACATGGCTGAAGCAAGACCACTAGACGCGCTGAACAAAGCAAGAGACAAAAAAATAATTGTAGACTTAAAAAACGGCAAACAATTTGTAGGATTACTAAGAGCATTTGACATACATATAAATATAGTTATGGATGATGTAGAAGAAAGAGTCGAAGGAGAAGTTAAAAGAAAAATAGGCACAGCATTTATTCGCGGAGACACAATAATAATGATATCGCCTGCTTAAAAAGTATTGGGTGCTAAATGACAAAAGGAACCCCTGCAATGGGAAAGAAATCCAAAGGAAAATCCCACATAATCTGCAGAAGATGCGGAAAAAGAGCATACCACGCAAGAAGAAAAATATGCGCGAGCTGCGGATTTGGAAACAGCAAAAAGAAACGATCTTATTCCTGGCAAAAGAAATAATACCAATAACTATTTATAGTATCATAAAATTCTTAAAGACATGCGGAGGTGCCGGAGTGGCCAAACGGGTCAGGCTTAGGTGCTCAGGCAAAGAAACCTGATGGCTTAGTGCCTACGCAGGTTCGAAACAAACTTTTGAGAAAAGTTTGATCAAAACCCGTCTACGTGGTGGGGCTTCGCTTTGTTCAGCCCCACAAATAAAGCGATTGGATTAGAAAACAACTCATTGTTTGTCGAAAGTCCTGCCCTCCGCATACATTTTTTCTTTAAAATAAATAAAACCAAAAATATGAATTATAGATTCAGTCTGAAGTGATCGAATTCGATTGGTACAAGACTTTTTGTCGGTATTACTGCATAATTATAGAAAAGTTTATAAAACAAACTCTGCCTTTAGCATAAAAGACTTATAGGCAT
>JAFGHW010000049.1 GCA_016929895.1 Candidatus Woesearchaeota archaeon | reverse complement strand
TTTTGATAATTCTAAAAGAGTATTTCCTATTGAGGATGATGTTGTTAAGGTTTCAAGGATTGTTAAGCCTAATGGTGTTAGCAGGTATAGGATTAATGGCAAAACAAAAACAAGGCAGGAAGTTGTTGAATTATTGGGCATTGCCAAGATTAATCCTGATGGTTATAACATTATTTTGCAGGGGGATATTGTGCGCTTGGTTGAAATGTCTCCTATTGAGAGAAGGCAGATTATTGAGGAAATTGCTGGAATCTCTGTTTATGAGGAAAAAAAGAATCGTGCTTTGAAAGAATTGGAAAGGGTTGAGCAAAAACTGAATGAGGCAGGCATTATTTTAAAAGAGCGTCAGACTCATTTAAGGGAATTAAAAAAAGACAGGGACCAGGCATTGAAGTATAGGGAGTTAAATGATAAGATTACGCAAAACAAGGCATCTTATGTTAAAAAGCGGATGAATAAGAAAGAGGCAGAGTTAAAAGAGATTGAAAAGCGGGCAGATAATAGAAGAAAGAAATTGGAAAAGTTGCAGTCCGAGGTTAAGTCTTTTAGGGATAAGATATCTGAAAAAAAGAATTTGATTCAGGAAATTTCAAAGGAGATTGAAGAAAAAGGCGGCACAGAGCAGGTTGCTTTGCAGAAAGAGGTTGAAAAATTAAGAGTTGATATTGCTACTTTAAAGACTAAGATTGCATCGCATAAAAATGAGATCGGAAGAATTAATCAAAGAAAAGAGCAGTTAAAACTTAATTTTGAGGAATTGGAGAAAAAGACTTCTTTTATTAGTGAGCAAAGAAAGGAGTTTAAGGAAAAGCAAATTTTTTTTGATGCTAATGCCAAGGAATTGAATGAAAAGATTTATGCTTTTAAGAAAAAGCATAAGCTTGATGAATCAGGAGAGATTGAGCAAAAGGTTGAGATGATTGATAAGTCTGCTGAGAAAAAACAGGCAGAGATTCAGTCTTTGAGGGAAAAACAGCAGTCTTTGCTGAGAGAAAAGGATAAGAATGAGTTTCAGATTCAGGCAATTGATGACCAGATCAAGAAAGTCAGGTCTTTGGAACGAAAGCATAAGGATGAGATTGAGGTTTTGAAAAAGAAAAAAGGCCAGTTTAAAAAACTTGTTTTAGAGCTTAATGAATTTCTTAATCAGGATTCTGAAAATGCTGTTGTTTTGTCTGGTTTGAAAAGGGATGTTTTCTCTAAAAGAGAACAGCTGGAAAAGCTTAAGGTTAAAAATGCCGGGATTAAAGAGCACTTGTCTGCTAATATTGCGGTTAAGAAAATATTTGAGAATCGTAATAGGCTTGGTGAGATTCACGGCACTGTTTCAGAGCTGGGAACAGCTGATGAAAAGTATTCTTTGGCTTTGGAAATTGCCGCGGCTCAAAAAATTAATAGCATCGTCGTGGAATCTGATAAGGTTGCTGCAGATTGCATTAAGTTTCTTAAGAAAAATAAGTTTGGTGTTGCCGCTTTTTTGCCTTTGAATAAGATCAGGCAGGTTAATGTTAAGCAGGAGACAAAAGATTTGGCAAAACAGCCGGGAGTTGTTGGTTTGGCTGTTGATTTGATTGATTTTGACCCTAAGTTTAGAAATGTTTTTTCTTATGTGTTTGGCAATACTTTGGTTGTTAATTCTATTGATGTTGCCAGAAAAATAGGTGTCGGCAAGGTTAAGATGGTCACCTTGGACGGTGATTTGGTGGAGTTTTCAGGGGCAATGATTGGCGGATTTAGGCATAAGAAACAAAGGAGCTTTAAGCAAAAAGACCTTACAGACGATATTAATGTTTTAGAGAAAACAATTAAATCTGATACCAAGGAGATTGATAGATGCGAAAAAGAGCGAATGGCCAATGAATTGAAAATTAACAAGCTAAGGGAATTAAAAGCAAATCTTGAAGGGGATATTATTAAGACCGAGAAAAGTTTGCATCTGGATTCTACTGATTTAGAGGCTAATCAGCAGTATAAGGAAGAATTACATAAAAAGATTGAGTCTAATAATAAAGAGATTGAAAAAATAGAGAATATGATTGCAGATGAAACTCAGGTTTTAACGCGGTTAAAAATTGAAAAACAGACTTTGAGAAACCAGATTAGTGAATTAAGAAATCCTAGATTATTGGCAGAATTAAATTCGTTTGAGCAGAAAAAGAAGGAATTTGGCGAAGAAAAGATTAAGGTTGATGCTGAATTAAAGAATCTTGACTTGCAGGAAAAGGAGATGGTTGGAAGGGATAAAGAGAATACATTGAAAGTAATGAAGGAGTTGGAAAAAGAGGAAAAAACTTTTTCAGATGAGATTAAGAATTTTGATTCCGAGATAAAGACTTCTTCTTCTTCATTGAAAAAAAAGGAAAAACAGCAGGAAGTATTGCATACTCAATTTAAGGATTTGTTTAATAAAAGAAATAAGGCAAGTGATGAAATAAATGAATTTGAAAGTAAAATTTTTGGAGTGGAGGATAATTCTAGAAAAGTAGAGATTAGTGTGAATACTTTGTCTATTGAAGAAGCGAGATTAAAGGCAGAGTTTGCTGGCATGGAGGCAGAGTTCGCCCAGTATGATGGTATAGAATTAAATATGAATAAGTCTGAGGAAGAATTGAAAAGGGAGATTTCTTCTTTTGAGCGCATGATGTCTAATATTGGTTCTGTTAACATGCGTGCTTTGGAGATTTATGAGACTGTTGAAAAGGAATTTAATATTTTGATTGAGAAAAAAACAAGCTTGAGCAAGGAGAAGGATGATGTTCTTATTTTGATGAATGAAATTGAGGCAAGTAAGAAAGATTTGTTTATGGATGCATTGGAGACTGTTAATAAGAATTTCAGGGATATTTTCCAGAATTTGTCTACCAAAGGGGATGCTTTTTTAGAGCTGGAAAATCCTGAACAGCCTTTTGAAGAGGGAATGAGGATTAAGGTTAAGTTGACTAGTGAAAAGTTCATGGATATCAGGGGCTTGTCAGGCGGTGAAAAGACTTTGACTGCTTTGGCTTTCTTGTTTGCGATACAGGAACACGAGCCAGCATCTTTCTATGTTCTTGATGAGGTTGATGCTGCTTTGGACAAGACTAATTCAGAAAAGCTCGCAAAATTGATAAGAGATTATTGTAAGAAAGCACAGTATGTTGTTATTTCTCATAATGACGCAGTTATTTCAGAAGGCGATGTTTTGTATGGTGTTTCCATGAAGCCTGAAACTGGCTTGAGTGCTGTTGTTAGTTTAAAGGCTTAGATTTTTTCTAGTACGATTCTTATTTTTCTTACTGTTTCTTCCCAGTGTGCTTTTTGTTTTATTGTGTTTCTGGCGGCTTTTCCTAGTTTTTTTATCATTTCTGGCTTGTTTAATAGCATTGTTAGTTTGTCTACTAGGGAAGAAACATCTCCTCTTGGGAATATCATGCCGTTTTCTTGGTCTTTGATGTATTTTCTTATTACGCCTACTGGTGTTCCTATTACTGCTATTCCTGTTGACATTGCTTCTAGTGTTGATAATGATGTTGTTTCTGTTAATGATGGTAAAACAAATATGTCCATTGCTTGCAAATAGGGCAGGATATTGTCTTTTGTTCCTGTTTTGATTATTTTTATGTGTTTTTGTATTTCGTTTAAAAGTCCTCCGCCGACTATTAGCAATACTGTGTCTTTGTATCGTTTGTTAATTTTCGTAAATGCTTTTGTTAGTGTTGTTAGGTTTTTTTCTCTTCCTATTCTTCCTGCAAATCCTATTACTGTGGTTTTTTCAGGTATTTTTAGTTCTTTTTTTGCTGTGGCTTTGGATAATGGAGGCGCAAACTTTTCTGGATTTATTCCTAGTTCTATTACTATTTTTTTGGTTTTTATTTTGTGGGCAGATAGTATGTCTTCTGTTTCTTGCGATGGAACTGCTAGTATGCTGCATTGGTTATACAGATTTTGTGCTCGGCGCATTACGTATTTTTCTGTTAGCCATTTGAATCTTTTAACCGCGCGCGAGGCTAGTTCCCATTCTATGCTGTGGATATAGCTTATTATTGGCTTGCCTTGTTTGTATGCTTCGTTTATTGCTTTTGCGCCTATTGGTCCTATTGTTTGGTTGAAGACTAGGTCTGCTTCTGCAACGTATTTGGATATTTCTTTTGTTTGAAAAGAAAAGTATATATCCCCGAATTGGAGTGGTATTATTGGAAGTCTTTTTATTTTTATTCCTGGAATTTTTCTGTATTTGCCTTCAAAAAATGGCGCGATTACTGTTATTTCAAATTGGTTTTTTATTTCCGGCAGTAATTGTAGTAAGAATCTTGCTACGCCGTCCCATCTGGGTAAATAACAATCAGTAGTAATCAATATCTTCTTCCGGCTCATAAATACCTCTTTTAATTTATTTTGTCAAATACTTCTGCATATTTGCAGTTATTGTTCCATCCATTCATTTTTGCTTTAAGGTGTATTACCCATCCAAGGCTCAGTATTGTGTTTGTTTGGCTTTTGTGTGCTTTGAGTGCTTCTATTTTTGTTTTAAATGTGTCTGTTATATCTACTACTAGTCTTGGCAGGCTTCTTTTTCGTATTTTCATTATGTTCCATATATCAAATGAATATACTGGGCAGTTTATTTTGTTTTGCTTGATTAAATTTTTTACCAGTTGGTATATAACATAGTGGTGTGTGTGAATATCATTTGCTCCGTGTGTGAATATCTTGTCTGGGTTTTCTTTTTCGATTATATCTATTATTTTTTGTTTGGTTTCTGGTTTTCTTATTTGCAACAGCATTGTTGTGTCTTTCATGTTCATGTATTCTACTCCGCTTCCTCCAAGTATTTTGTCTGCCTTGTTTGTTTCTCTTTGTCTTGTTTTTATGATTATTTCTGGTTTTAGGTGAGGATGGCTTAATTCACCGTATGAGAATATGATTGTTTTGACTTTTTTGCCTTCTTTTGTGTATTTTGCCAGTGTTCCGCCTGCTCCGAATATTGGGTCATCATTGTGTGCTGCTAGTACGAGTATTTTTTCCATTGTTTTGTATTTTTTTATCCGTATGTGGCTATTATATCCCTTCCTATTTTTTTAATCTTTTTCTTTTTTTTGATTATTCCAAATCCTTTTTTCATATCTTTTAATAAGTCTGTTTCTGTTCTTTGTAATGCAAGATTTACCTTTCCTGCTTTGTCTTGGTCTATTTTATTAAACATCCATACGTATAGAGGTATTCTTTTTAAAAGTAATGGTGCTGGCTGTTCGCATATTATTATTTTTTTGCCATATTTGTTGCACAGGTTTAGCATTTGTTTTTCATCTTGTCTTCCTATGTGGTGTACAAAATCGCATAAAACGATTGTGTCTGCTTTTTTGTATGATTTTGCTTTTAATGCGTTTCCTTCATACACGTGTAGTTCTTTTTTCTTTGCATATTTGACAAACATTGGGTCAATGTCAAAGCCGATGTATTTGCAGCTTTTGTGCAGGAAGTTTGCTAATAATCCTGGCCCGCATCCTGGTTCTAGTACTGTTTTGTTTTTTCCTATTTCTTTAGCCATGTATTCATATCGTTTTGCTAAATAAATTCCATGATATAGTATTAATCCTATCTTATAAATCCATGGATGCCAATAAAGGATACTTTTTCCCATTAGTCAGAATTAGATTTTTTAGTATTTAAATAGTTTTGGTATGTTTATTAATGAACATCAATGCATTCTGTTTGCTGTATTTGGTCTGGTTTGTATCCCGCTTTTGCAAATATTTTTTCTGCTTGGCTTATACATTTTTTGTAAGTTTGTATTATCTGTTTGAAATCTAATTGATTGCCAAATAGTGGAAAATCGTCCGGACCGTCGCCTGTTTCTACGCGTAATAATATTTTAGTTATTGAAGCAAAATCGTTTTTATATAACTTTACTTCGTCAAAGATTTGATTATCATTTCCATGTTTCATCAAATCATCCAAGGTAGTTCCATTGGGAGTTCCTTTGGCTGGATCGCCCATAGAATTCTTAACTTCATTAAGTGGTATATTCCATTTTATGTATAGATTTGCAATTCCACCAGTATGCATTCCCATGAAAAGAGATAATCAAAGAGTATTTTTAAATTTTATGATTTATATGCGCCGACCGGTTCTAAGTAAGATCAATGGCCTTTTTAGATACTTCTCCGACCTGTTTCATAGTGGGATCATCAGGATTTGTTGCTCCAACTAATGAATCGATAACATCTTTTGTAATATTTTTCTGAAGTTCTTGGGCAGTCTTTTCTGCATCTTTTACTATGTTTATTGCTTGATAAGATTCATTTCCAACATCTACAAAAGTTTTGGCAAGCTCATTACTTCCGAGAAATGAGATGCAGAGACCAACCGCAATTGTCAAGGTGAGTAAAATTCCGAATCCAATCCAGGCGTATAGACAATATTCTGGTTTAAAAAGACTTAACGAAATTGCAATGATTAAAAGCAATATAGTGATTATTAGAAGTGGGCCAATAATCGCAATACAGACTTGTTTGAGAAAAAAAAGAGCTATACAAAATGCAAAGATAATTGCTACGATTGAAATTCCTTCTTTTTTCATGGAATTCTCATGTATTTTTTACTTTATAACGGTTATGATTCTAATATCCACTAGCCAACCGCGCGCGGACTATTTAAATGATTATTTCTTAATTAAATGAAAAAGAGGCAACGCAAAACTCTCAATAAAAGTCTTTCGGTCTTCGACGCGAAAGCCATTTAAGAGAGTTTTGCTCCATCAGCCTCTTTTTCCGTAGTCCTCCAAAGCCCAAAGAATGAACTTTGGAGGTGTTTAGTATGAAAAGATTAAATAAACAAGAACTCGGAAGAATTACGGAGTTAATAGAAGAAGACAAATCTCTGAAACAGATTTCTAAAGATATTAATCGAAATAAAACAACAGTATATCATCATTTTCGGAAAATAAAAGGAAAAACAATGCAGCCAATTGTAATACATGGAAAAAATGACGAATTAATTGGAGAATTCATAGGATTATTTGCAGGAGACGGATGTATTTTTACAACTAATAATTATTGTTATAGAACGTATTTGTGTTTTAACACAAATGAAGATAAATTTGTTAAAGATCTGATTGAAAATGTATTATTAAACTTGTTTAAAAAGAAACCAATGATATTTATAAGAGAACATCGATTAAATTTATGTTATTGTTCTAAGAATATTCATACATTTATAGATAAATATTTGGATTGGAATAGGAATTCTAGAAAAACTTATTCAGTTTGTTTAAAAGACCAAGAATATTCTAAGCGATTTATTATAGGTTTCATAAGGGGTTCTTTGGATAGCGATGGATATTTATCTGAAAAGAAGATAAGTTTTGCTTCTGTTTCATCTGGGCTAATAGAAAATATCTCCCAATTTCTTGATATTTTAGGATTGGCATATTCTGTAAGACTATATAAAGAAAAAAGGCCCAATCGGAAGGACATTTATCATATCAATATTCTAAAGAAGGATTTTAATCGATTTTTGGAGCTTATAAAACCAAGAAATATAAAGGGACTGTATGCGCCGACTGGGATTCGAATTTCTGAACGTCCAGTCCCATGACGTTTCCCAGATACACGGCTCCCTTCTCACAAGAATGGAAGGCCGTAGTCATAGCCATTAGACCATCGGCGCATGTTAAGAATTAGTATGGACTGCTTTAAAAAGATTTCTAATGAATGAGCAATGCCGCCTAGCGAAGTTTGCGATTTTAAGTTCGATTCATGTGTAACTCGGTTTGGGAATAGTAAGCATATTTCATAACGTAGCGCGGCATTGGTCTAATCATCATCTGTTCCAGTGCAAAACACAGTATATATTGGCCTGTGGTCTGAAACAGATGTTTTGGCTTCTTCCATGTCTAATCCGAGTTTTTCATCAAAATAATAAATTCCGTTTATTCCAGTGTATTCTTCAGTGTTTGAATCAAATATGATATTGTCGTATAAATTACCATTAGAACCAATAGTACTTTCACCATCTCTTATTGCAATTGTTACTTCAGGTATTTGCCAGATAAAATCAAAATTATCATCCCAGGGCCGAGTATTAAAGTCGCCTGTTAGTATCAAGTCATTTTCTAAAGAATCTTTTTCCTGGTAATATTCATAAACATCTGCTATTTGCTTCATCTCACCCATTCTATCAGCAGCACTATCTCCATAAAGGATGTGAACTGTGAAAATATCAAAGTCAAATTCATCTGATTTAAATGAAGCAAAGTATGGTTCTCTGATAAATTTGTCAAATTTGTCATAATATAGTTTGGGCTT
>JAFGHW010000048.1 GCA_016929895.1 Candidatus Woesearchaeota archaeon | reverse complement strand
TATAACCCGGCTATTATTACCGGCTCCAGTTGTGGAGTTCAGAAGATACCGGTGGATCGGGGTTCAAATCCCTGCGCCCCCACTATTTTTTCCAAAGAATAAGAAAAATTCTCCCTTTAATCATCCCTTAAATTCTCTCTAATCATCAAAATGAATTTAATTATAACTGTTATTATGGCTAATAGTATTATTATTCCTAATCCGTATTTAATAATTTTAGATGTGCTGTTCATTACCTTGTTCTTAACAATTAATTTTACAGGATTGCTTTCTGCATATCCTCCTTTGTTGTCGTCTGCTGCGAATATAATTGTTCTTTCACCTGTAAAGTCTGCGTCAGGAGTCAGATATGCTATTCCATCTTTAAACCATATGTCTATATTTTCTACTTCATTAAGTGCACTAAATTCTAATAAATCTCCGTCAGGGTCTTTAAAATAATCGTTTAAATCAAGGCTTTGTTGTTCTCCTTGCAGCCATGTTTGGGTTGGAATTCCTGCTGTTGGTTCTATAGAAGCAGGTTTTAATAATAAGAATATCAATAAAGCAATAACTATAATGCCTATCAATGCTAGTATGCCTTTGCTTTTTTTTGGTTTTTCTTCTTTGATTTCTTCTGCTGTTTCTGTTCCGATTATTGCAAATTGGCCTAGTTTCTCAGCATATGCTTTGAAAAATACGTATTTTTCGTCCCAGCCTGTTTTTTCTGTTTCTATTTCTTTCCATTCTCCGTTATCTAAGTAATAAAGTGCTACTTCTTCTTCATCTATTTTTTTATTTTTGAGCCATTTTTGCGGGACTTTGAAGGTTATTTCTGTTTCAGAAATATTTTCTTGGTCTGTGTTTGTTTCTGTTCTGAAATATTGGTATATATGCTCGTCTATGCATATGTATCGTTCGTTTCTTCCGCGGCCTTTTTTTACTTTGGCAGCAAAATTTTTAATTGGGGTTTCTAGTTTAATTTTGATTTGTTGCAGTCCTTTTTTCCAGTTTATGTCAAATATCTTTTTCTCTTTTGCTAAGGATATTCCTTTCCATTTTGTTTTAACTATTCTTTTTCGTCTTATTTTTCCGAGAATAAATAATAATATCAGCAGTATTATTCCTAGAAGAACGTATTTTACGTTGTTTATGATTGGTTTGATAAAAACAATTGCTATTACCAAAAGAACAAGTAGTATCAATACAAATAGTAGTTTAGAGAATATTTTTCTTTCTTGTTTCCCCGCGATTATGTCTTTTCTGGCGATTATATGATATTCTTTTCTTAGTTCTTTTTGATATGTTTGTGCTCTTTTCTTTTCTTCTTTTTCTTTTTCTTTTCTTTTTCGTTCCAGGTCTTTTTCTTTTTGCGCTTTTAGTCTTAGTTTTGCTTCTTTTTTGCGTTCTTTTTCCCGCATTTTTTTCTCTTTTTGTTTTTGGCGTTCTTCTTTTATTCTTTTCTTTTCATTAGCGCGTTCTTTTTTTAGTCGTTCTTTTTCTTTTTTCTTTCTTGCTTTTTCTCTTTCGCGCTGTTTCTTTAATTTTTCTTTTTCTTTTAGCCTTTTTAATTTTTGTTTTTGGTATTCTTCTGTGGACATGTGTTGTATTGCATAAACTGAGATTATTCCAAATACTATCAATGCGATTATAATTAGAACTGTTAATGGCAGGTATTTGTCAAAAAGATTGTCAATAACTCCATGAGTGGTTAGCTTTACTATTATTTCTTTTTCATATTTTGCGCCCGTTTCTTCTAGTTCTGCGCTTATTTTAATTGGATATTTCCCTTTTTTTATTTCTGAAGTTGGCGCCAAATTCAGGGTTATTTCTTCTGTTTTACCGCGCTCTACTGATAATATTCTTGGTGATACTGTTATCCAGTCTGCTCCGGTTACGCTTACAATATAACTTGTATCTTCCTCTCCCTTGTTTAAAATTTCTAAATCAACTATATTTTCATTATAATATGTTCTGATTTTGTTGACTCCTGATGCTATTTCTGGCAGTCCATAATTTTGGATTTCAACAAAAAGGTCTAATTCTGCTATTAATTTTGTTTTTTCGGTTTCAGCAGAAAACAACAGTGTTTTTTCGCCTGTTTGAAAGCAATCTGTTGGTTCAAATGTAAGTGTTATTTGTTTTGTTTCGTTTGGATTTATTGTTATTTCTTCTGTGGATAATTCTGCGTCCGGGTTGTCTATAGAAAGTTTATATTTTTCTTGAAAGCTTGAAGGATTTGTTATTTTAAGTGAATATGCCGCTTCGGTGCATGGTTTTATTGTTTTTTCTGTTGAATCAACTGTTACTATGATATTTTGTGTGTCTTCAACTACCAAGTCTTGGATTATTTCTTTTTCCAAGCCAGTAGTTGTTGAAACTAAGTGTATTAGTTGATAATTTCCTGCAGGAATAACGCATGGAATTGCTATTATTGTTTCTACATTTACTGTTTTTCCTGGCTCGATAGAGAACATTCCGGGATATTGAACCCAGTCTTTGGTTTTTCCCGCACCTGCGATTAAATAATTGTTTGTTTGTGTTCCTGTATTTGTTAATGTGATTATATTTTTCTCACTAACGCATTTTTCAAGGGAATATAATGATTTTGCTTGCGCAGTAAAATCTTCTTGGGCAAGAGTTACAGGTAAAAGAAGCAGAATCACCACTAATGTTGTTATTATTAGTTTTTTCATGCTCCCTGCCTTTTTGAATAAGAAAAAAATAATGAAACCATTGTTTAATAGTAGGTTTCAGATTGTGTGTCGTCGTTGTCTTCTTTTAACTTTAAGTATCCAACGATTATTGCAACTAGTATTACTAAGATTGCTAGAATAATCACTATTGCTTCAAATGCTAGCTTTAGCCAATTTGATGGTTTTGCTGTAATATTTGTAGTTAATATTAGTTGTTTTAATGTATTTCCTGCTGAGCTGATTGTTGCAGTTAATACTTTTGCTCCTGTTGTTTTTGAGTCTGTTGTTGCATGAACATAGATTGTCTCTGAGCTTTCTCCGTCAACAAGTATTGTGCTTGCTGGTGTTAGTTTAACACTTTCTGCCCAGTCTCCTGCATCAAGGCTAACTGTGTAGCTTTTGCTTTGTTTTAAGTTATTAGTTATTGTTATTGGATAGGTTGCAGTTTCTCCAGCCAATACATTCTCTAGTTGTTTTCCTAAAGTTATTGTTGTTTTTACTTTTGGTGTTTCTTCGCACATGTCATTTGCTTCGATATTTATTGATTTTATTGTTGATATTTGTCTTCGTCCGTTTGCGTATTCTGCTGAAACTTTAACTTCATATATTCCTGGTTTTGCGCACATTGGTATTCTTAGGTAGATTTCTTCTGATTCTTCGCTGTCATCTGTATCTTCAATTTCATCTACATAGTCTGCTCCTGATACCCCTAGTTCTGGTATTGATACTTTTACTTTTATGTCGTCTTCTTGTTTTTCCCCTTTGTTTTCTAGTCTTACCTGCGCCAATAGCGCGCTTCCTGCTTTTATGTTTAGTTCAGGGTTGAAGATTACGTCTTGGATTTTTAGTTCGTGTCTTGGTACATCTACTTTTAGGTTAAAGGATTGGATTACTTCTTCGCCGTATCTGTCTGATACTACTATTCTTAGTTTGTAGCTGTCTTCGTCAAAATCATCATTTAGGTTTAGTTTTAATTTTTTGTGATATTTTACATCTGCTTCTGCATCAAATGGTCCTATAGAGTCTGATACAGGGTCTAGGTAGTTGTATTCGTATCCTGAGATAAATGCTAGTACTTCTAGATTTTCTACGTCTTCAGATACAGTAAAATATACGTCTACTGGTAGTTCGTCTCCTCTTTCTATGCTTAATTTGTTTGATTCGTTTGGCTCTAGTATGGTGTCGTCTATTTTTACTTTTTCAATAGTTATTGGCAGTGCGCTTACGCTTGCTACTGCTAATACTAAGAATAGAACCATTATTGGTATTAACTTTGTTATATTCATTTTCCAACCCCCAATCACATATTTTATATGGTTTATGAAGCTTGAGTATTTAAAGTTTTCTATGATTTATCATTCTTGAGTAGTTTCTATATATTTCATATGACTATCATAAAGTAACTATTCCGGCTATTATCTAACATATATATCACGGTATATAACTCTGTCTATTCCATTTGCATGAACATTTATTCTTAGGTAATAATAGCCTGATTCTGTGTCATATGGGAAGTCTAATAGCAATATTTCGGTTTCTTTGTCTCCTTTTTTCAAATCCATAGGCCCAACACTGCGTCTTAATGCCAATTCTTGGTTTACTAAAGTGATTTTTAGGTTGTCTAGATTTTCTTTGCCATTATTTTTTAGGTATATTCTTAATAATAGCTGGTCTCCTGCATTGATTTCATCAGGCATTCTTGTTCCTGTGATTTGTATGCTTAGTCCTTTTTCACGAATTATTACTGGAGGTTGTTCTTCTGGTTGGTGTGCTAGAGGTATATCTTGAGGCGCCATTTCAGGCATGTCATCTCCAGGAACATCAAATGAATCATCAAATATCATTGGGTCTTCAAATGGGTCGCCGATAAATAAATCATCGTATGGTTCGTCATAAAGAAGGCTTTCATCTTCTGGGTAATACACAAAAAAATCAGGATCGTCTTCAAATATAAAATCCCCGTCTTCTGTAAAAAAAGAGTCTTCTGTAAAAAATTCATCAAAAGCGTCATCAAAAGCAGAAATTAATGGTACTGCCGCAAGCATGGCGATTATTAGTATGGATAAAATGGTTAGTTTTGGTTTTTTTAACATTTAATCCCCCCTATCTTGTTTTAAATAATCTTGTAAATTTTTTGCAGTTAGTTCTGCGCCATCAGGCGAGGTTAATCTTAATGCTAATCCTTTTACTTTTGCATTTTTAATTGCATCTGCTGTGAATGCTTTGCCAGAATCAAAAATCTTTGCATTTTCTAGTAATTTATAGACAAATTCTTCTGCTGCTTTGCCTTGTTTTAGGACTGAAACAGGATTTCCATAATTAACTATCAATGCTAAATATACATTACTATCTATTTTAAAAAAATCAGATAAAGATATTTCTAAATCCATCCATCCTGTGCTTTTGCTTTTTTCAGCGCCATTTTTCAAAGCATCTATATTTATTCTTAATTCTACTTTTTTGTATTTCTCATTATGCTGGACTGTTTCATTTTCCAAGAGTACTTGATTTGCAAAGTTTAAATATTTGTTAGCAGTTTGCTCTAATGTTCTGATTGTTTCGCTGTTTCTTGCAAATTTGCCGTAAACAGGGTGATTTTTTTGCAATAAACCTAATATGTGTCTGCAATTGCTAGTTGCTTGTGCTAATTCATATGATGTTATAATCTCATCTTTGGTTGTCATTTCCATTAAATCATTGTATTGCGTAATTGGATCATATTCTGGTTTATCGTTTGGTTTTTCTTTAGGCTCTACTGGTTTTATAGGTTCTGTTGTTTCTATTGGTCTTACTTGCACAGAGCCTCCTGTATTCTTTATTGATTTTAATGCAGCATTAACACGGTTTTGCAGTTCTTTGCGATATGCATCCATCATGCGCTTATTACTTATCATAATTTCTTTTTGATAATCTTCCATTTCTTTCATTGGTGCTGTTTCTGGATTTGTTTTTAATTGTTCCAAGTCAGATACTTTTGCTTCTAATTTTTTATTAGATTCAATCATGCTAATGTATTTCCTGCGATTGTTTGATTCGTTAATATCAAATTTTGCTCCCAGCTTTTTTAGTTCTGCTGAAATGCCTTCTAAATCTGAATCTTCAGCCGGGATAGATGCTTCTGTTTTATCTTTTTTCTTAGATGAGGTATACCAATTTGCCATAAAATTTGATGCTTGAAGTAGTAAAAATGCTATCACTCCCGCGCCCAACATAGTCACTGCAGGATGTCTTATTGCACTTCCAAATGCAGATCTTGGTATTTGTGATGATGCTTGTGGTGGCGTATCGTCTTCATAAAAATCTTCAGGAAAACCCTCTTGTGATGGCGGTTGCATACCTGCTTCAGAAGGTTGTTCAGGAACAATTTCTTGCGGTAATGGTTCTGCAGGATTTGGTTCTTCGTCAAGATTTAGATTATCGAGATTATCGTATAACAATCCTGAATCGCCACTTTCTGGAGTATTCTCAGCTTCTCTTGTTCTTCTTTCTGAAAAACTATCATCAGTTATACCTCCACTAATATCAGGCACATCTGTAACTGTTTCGCCTGGTTGATCTTCTTCTATTGGTTTTGCACCTTTCTTTCCTTTCTCATCCATTTTTTTAAACATCTCGCCTAACGACGGTCTTTTAGGATCCTTATCTTGATTGCCATTTTCTTCTGCCATTTTTTAACCTCAAAGCCTAACTAGCCATTGCAATATTAAGCTTAATAAAAGTTCTTCGTCGTATTCTAATGCTAATTCTACTACGCTGTTTCTTCCAATCTGTGCTCCTGCTCCAATTCTTCCGCCAAATATGTTCCGGTTTGCAGATGTATTATTGAAATATTGGTCTAATTCATCTCTATATGTTGCCAATGCTTCCATATACCATCTTTCAAAAACTCCAGGGAATTCTCCTCTAAGTCCTATTCCTAATTCAGAAGCAATTGCTCTGTAATTATCCCAATTCTCTCTATTCTGTACAGAAACATTAAATCTTCCTTTGGCATATATCCCTTTCCAAATATCTTGTCTTGCTTGAACATCAATAATTGCTCTTACTAACGAATCACTTATTGTATTTGAATCTAATCCTAATCTCTCTCTGTCTTCATCAGTTAAGTCTATTGAAAATCTTCCTGGTCCTGCTGCTAACATTGCTTTTAGATATGTTCCTGCTTCTTGTGAGAATAAGCCTATTCCTATTCTTGCTAGGGCGGCATAATGTTCTTCATCAAGTCTTCCGTTGTATTTTCCGCCCATTATATGAGCACCGCCTTCTAAATATAATTGTAGGTCTTTTGCAAATCCATCAATAAAGTCTCCTATTCGCATTGGCTGATATGCCCCAGCTCTTATACCAGCAACTAATTGGTCTAATTGCGCAGAGCGTCCATCAGAATAAGGCTTTGTTGCTATTGCTCCTGTTATTTCAGGGATTATTCTCCAAGATTCATCTGGTCTGATTATTGCTTTTGTGCCTGCTCTTGCTTCCTGGTATTCTTTTCCTGCTTCAATTTTTGCTGCAATGTCTGTTAATACTTTTCTTTTTGTTCTTGGTTTAACAATCACATTTACATTTTTGTCTTGGTAAGAACCTTGATATGAATCCTCTGCAGGTTCTGAAAATAAAGGCTCAGAATCATCTGCTTGTGATATTATAAGCTGGCCAGAAGGTGATTTTTTAAGAGAATAGCCTGCAAAAGAATTTTTATTCATTCCAGGAACAGTATATTTTTGTGAAGAACGGCATCCGCCCATAATTGAATAAAGAGCTAATAAAGCCGTTCCTGCAACAAGTATTCTTGAATATTTACTCATTTTATTCCCCCCAATTATTTAGCCAATATGAATATCTGCTTAAAAACTTCCGGGATATTTAAAGCTTGCGGATTTGGAGTATTGTGGAGTAGTGAATAATAAGATTATTATATAGAGCACGTTCTCTACAAAATTAATGATTTCCATTATAGGCGCCGGCCCGATAGGCAGTTATTGTGCATATTTGCTGGCCAAAAAAGGCTTTGAGGTTAATATTTTTGAAGAGCATCCTAAAGCAGGTTTGCCTATCCAGTGCACTGGAATTGTAACCAAGCGATTATTCAAATATGTTCCTAAAAGCAAAGAATTTGTAGTTAACCATTTCAATAAAGTTCAGGTTGTTGCTCCTGACAATTCTTTTGCAGAAATTCCTTTAGAAGAATATTTGCTGGACAGGACAAGATTTGATAACTATCTATTAAATAAAGCAGTAGATGCAGGAGCGAATATTCATTTTAATCATAGATTCAAAGGGTTCCAAAATAATAAGGCAATAATCAAAACAAAAAATGGTTTAATCAGCAATAAAGCAGATTATTTTGTTGGAGCAGATGGCCCAACTTCTAAAGTTGCAAAATCTGCAGGATTATATAATAATAGAGAATTCTTGGTTGGAATGCAGGCAATTGTAAGGGGAAATTTTAATAAGAATACTTTTACAACTTTTTTTGGCAATAAGGTTGCGCCGAATTTTTTTGCCTGGGTTGTTCCCGAATCTAGAACTACTGCAAGGGTTGGTTTAGCAACAAAAAGATCTACTAATAATTATTTTCAATATTTTCTAAGAGCATTAAAATTTCAGCCAATTGAGTACCAGGGAGGTTTAATTCCAATCTATAATAGTAAACAAAGAGTTAAAAAAGGCAATGTTTTTTTAATAGGCGATGCTGCGGCATTAACAAAAGCAACTACAGGCGGCGGCTTATTAAGCGGGTTAGAATCTTCAGGGATTTTGTCTGATTGTATCGTAAATAATAAAGATTACGCAAAACAGATTAAAAAGCCGCATTATCAATTATTAGTGCATAATTTGATCAGAAAAAAGTTGAATAACTTTGAAGATAAAGAATATATCATGCTTATTAATCAAATCAAGCAAAAAAAGATTAAAAAGCTTTTTGCAAATAATTGCCGCGAGTTTCCTTCGAAATTACTTTTCAAGCTTGTTCTTGCTGAACCAAAATTAATCAAATTTTTATTCTAGCAATCATATATCATTCCTATTCTTGCCTGCTTATCTGAAATCTCTTTTCTTAGTTGGCAGTTTTTTTCAATTATTGTACTGCGCATAGAACTTTCAAAAGTTCTTGGAAAATCAAGAATATACGCTGCTCCGCCTGTTGTTTTTATTTTAGAATCTAATTCAGACCAACAGGAGTAATCATCTTTAGGGCACCATAATCTAATAAATTGAATATCTCTATCAGTATAAACTCGTATAGAACCAATGTTTGTGTAAATTTTATCTGTGGATTCTGTGTTTAATTCTTGAAGCAAATCATTAAAACCTGCTCGGATATTGGGCGAATGGATTGAAAAATTGAATTCTTGAAGAATATAAAGATTAAATGAAAGACTGACTGCCAAAAAAAGTGTTAGAAAAATAAAAAAAATCTTTTTATGTTTCAGGAAAAATATTGCAAAGACCAAAAACAACATGCTTAATAGAACAGAAATAGCTACCACCCAAAAAGGCACTAAAAATGCAGGCCCTCCCGCACCATAAAACGGGAAAAGAAAATGCCATTTAAGTGTTGCTGCTCTTAAAAAGTATTCGTTTATATTATGCTGGAGATATTCTGCTTTAAAAAGACTGAATATATTAAGTAAAAGAAAAGAAAAGAATAATACCCCGCCAAGTAGCCAATATTGCTTTTTGCGTAAATTTAGTTTTGCTAAAAAAGCGCCGCCAAGAATGCAGAGCGGCGGCAATATTACTGACAAGTATCTTTCAAGAGCGCCCGCGTATGGTATTTTTGAATATGCTAAAATCGGAACAAAAAGCCAGAAGAGGAATAAAACTTTCTTTTTGTGAAAATGTATTATTGATAATATAGAAAGCCCAATTAAAAGCGGAGAGCCGTATAAGAAAAGATAGATTATTTCTCGCGCAATAGATTTAATCCATGACGCTGTAAAAAATTCAATAGGTATTGCTTCTTGTGTTAGTAGTGCAGAAAAGTATTCCGGACTGAGAAGAAAGGTTCCTCCAATAAATATAAGGTAAGATAATATATTCGCCAGTATAAAAGGGGATATTTCAAAAAAAGCTATTTTAAAATTAGATTTGCGGTATATTTCAATATTCAAAAGATTTCTTACATTTTTAAATAGAAATTGGAATATTTTATTGTCGTATAAAATTGAAATAAACAGTATGGCGGTGATTAAGACTCCTGAAATTTTTATAAACATGTATGGTATAGATATCAGGGCGCCAAGCCACAAATATCTCTTGTTTTTTGTTTCGCGGTAATAAAGATAAAGAAGAAGTATTACTAAATAAAAAAAGATTAAAAAATTTCCATCTCTGTCTAAAATATATGATTCAATGCAGTGCCAGTAGCTTATTGCCAATAAAAAAGTTGAAAACAAGGCAGTTTTTCGGTCAAACACTTTTTTTGCAATAGTATATACCAAAAATATATTAATCAAGGCGAATAAAAGACTTGTAGAGCGTAATATAATCGTTGAGAATCCAAAAATCAAGCTGTATAATAAATAAAACCATCCTGTTAACGGAGGATCAATTGGAATAGTATCCTCCCCGTCTATAGAGGTATATTTTAAAGAAAAAAGATTTCCTTTATGAAATTTAACAAAGTCGTGCCAAGCTTCATCCCCAAAAAAAGGAAAACCCAAATTAGGAACCCTTAATATCAATGATACCAATATTAGTACAACTAATAAAATAATTGCATTATTCCGTTTGCGCATAGAACTCATAATTTTCTCTGTCATTTGTAAGATGAAATTCTAAGGAATAGTTTAAAATAACCTATCGCAGTTTTGAACATGTTTAATTTGGATTCTCCATGGACTCTCCATTTGAATTGTATGGGTGTTTCAGCGATTCTAAATTTATTTTTTGCGGTGATTAAAAGCATTTCCACTACGGTTTCAAAGCCAGGAAATTTCATTTTGTTAACAACGCAGTTTAGGGCTTGCCGGGTGTAAAGTCGGTAATTAGATGTTTTATCCTTAGCTTTTATTCCTGTAACAATTTCAACGAGAACATTTGTAAATCTACTTACTATTCGTTTATGCCATGGAAAAATATCTATTGACCCGCCAGAAACAAATCTAGACCCAATAACCATATCTGCATTTTGTTTTTTCATAAGCTTAAAAAAATAAGGAATTTCTTCTGGTTGATGATTAAGGTCAGCATCTAATGTAAGGATATGTGTAGAATCCCTGCGGATATTACAAAAACCTGTTTTAAAAGCGCGGCCAAGTCCAGAGGGTTTTTTAGAATAAAATAATCGCAAGCGTTTTTCTTTTTTCTGTAGTTGTTTTAAAATATTTATGCTTTGATCCTCCCCTTCAACAATATATATTATTTCAAAAGGAATTTTTAAAGAATTAAGTGTTTTTATTAATCGCAGTGTTAATTCCTTAACATTCTTTTCTTCGTTATAAATCGCGATTACAACTGATAGCATCATGTCGTTGTAATACTTTCTAAATTAGGTTTAAAAAAGTTATGATTTAAGCATCATTTATGAAAAAAAAGAAAGATTTTTAAGTTAATTAGTGATTTCTTTTCAAGGGGGGAAATATTTGCATGGAAGAAAGTAATGAAGAAATAAGTATAGATTTCAAGAAAATAGGAGATTTCTTTAGAAAAATAAAAAAAAATATTAAACATCCTGAAAACAGAGTTGATGAAGGACAAGATAAAGATTCTTTTCAAACAATTGACATTACAAAAATATTCCATTTAGTAAAAAAACATCAAATAATTTTTATTCTGGTACTTTTGATTATTTTACAGTTCATGCCTAACGCAGGCTTTTTCCCCTGGGGCGGTCTTTGGATGAGAATGCAGTCACAGAATTTGCCTCAGATTGATAATTGGGCCGCAGATTCGGTTCATAATTTTTACAAGAACCAGATTAGTGAGCAAATCAACAGGCAATACCCAAATCTTCCTGAAGAAAATAAAAATAAGTTAGTTGATAAAGAGCTTAATAAAATTCTTTCTGAACAAAAAGAAACTGTTGATGCGCAAATAAAAGAAATGGCCAAACAATTTCGTTCAAGATTCCAATATGAAAGTAATGGTAAATCATATGTATACATGCCAGATATTGATCCTTATACTTATTTGAGATTCGCGAGAAATAAAATTGAAACTGGAAGTTTTGCGGATACTATCAAAGATGGCACAACATGGGATGATCATTCACTTGCTCCGCTTGGAAGACGAGTAAGTATTAATTTTCATCATTTTTTTCTTGTTTTTTTGTATAAAATAATGAGTTTTTTTAATTCAAATATTCCATTGATGCAGTCTGCAACATATTTTCCCATTATAATGATTTTTCTGTCTTTGTTTCCAATTTTCTTTATTGGAAAAAGGTTAGCAGGGAATGTTGGAGGTTTTTTTGCCGCGTCTATGATGGTTTTAAATGTTGGCGCCCTTGGAAGAACTCCTTGGGGGCACGCAGATACAGATGCGTATAATATATTTTTTCCTATTCTGATAGTTTGGTTGTTTATAGAAAGCATTATTGCCAAAAGTTATAAAAAGAAACTTTTATTCTCTGCTCTTACTGCATTTTCTCTTGCAATTTTTTCAAAAGCATGGGCCGGGGGCTGGTGGTATGTTTTCTACTTCTTATTGATTACGTTATTTATAAATTTGGCTTATTTAATCATTTTTAATTATACAGAAATCATAAAAAAGCCAAGTTTTCTTAAAGAAAGTAGAGAATTAAAAAATATTTTTTTAATAGCATGCACTTTTTTTATTTTCTCAGGAATATTTATAAGTATCTTTTCAAGCGTGGATTCATTTACCAATATTATTCTTGCCCCGTTTACATTCACAGTAATCAAAGCAGCGTCACATGCTAACTTATGGCCTAATGTTTACACTACTGTTGCAGAACTTAATCCCGCATCTATATCTTCGATTATTGATGGCATTGGAGGAAAATTTCTTTTTTTAATTAGTTCAATTGGGATTCTATTAACTCTAACCATTAAAGATTCTTCAGGAAAAAGGAGGGATATTAAATATGCAGTTTTATTGATTGTTTGGTTTGCGAGCACGATATACGCTTCAACAAAAGGTGTTCGATTTGTTTTACTTTTAGTGCCTGCTTTTTCAATTGCTTTTGGTGTTGCCGCAGGCATGATTCATATTTGGGTTTCTAAATGGATGAAAAAAGAGTTAAAGATTCCAAAATGGGTTTCTGGCATTGTAATTATCACAATATTTGGAATCTTGCTTATTTCGCCTACTAAAAGCAGTTATGCATCTATTAACAATAATTTTCCTATAATTAATGATGCTTGGTGGAATTCATTGACTAAGATTAAAGAAGAATCTGCGCCTAATGCAATTATTAATTCTTGGTGGGATTTTGGTCATCATTTTAAGTATATTGCGGATAGGGCAGTTACTTTTGACGGAGCAACACAGAATTATCCTCATGCTCATTGGATTGGTAAGGCGCTTCTAACAGATAATGAAGATGTTGCTGTTGGTATTCTGCGCATGCTTGATTGCGGTTCAAATAATGCATTTGAATTGATTAATGAAAAACTTCAAGATACTGCCAAAAGTGTTGATTTAATTTATACAATAATCACTGTTGGGAAAGAAGAGGCAAAAGATATTTTAACAGAATATTTTGATGATCCGGAAGAAATTCTTCAATATACTCATTGTTCTCCTCCTGAAAATTATTTTATTACTTCCGCGGATATGATTAATAAGGCAGGAGTTTGGGCGCATTTTGGTGGATGGGATTTTAAACGTGCAGATGTTTGGGTTAATTTAAGGCGTCTTGATAGGACAGAAGCGGTTCAAACAATGGTTGAAAAATATAATTTTAGTGAAGAACAAGCAGAGAATATTTATTTTGAAGCCCAAGCTATTACAGATGAGAAAGAAGCAAATGCATGGATTTCTCCATGGCCTGGTTTTGCTTCAAGTATTAGTGGGTGCGCAGAAAGCAACAATATAATTAAATGCAGTAATGGCTTGATTGTTAAGAAGAATAATTCAGAATATACCGCATTAATTAATATCCAAAATAGAGCAGGAGTTCCAAAATCTTTGGTTTATATTGATAAAGAATCTAAAAAAGTAATTGAAAAAGAATTCGATAATACTGAAGTTGAAATTTCTGCTGTTTTGATTCCTGAAGGAAGCGGATACAGTAGTATTCTTGTTTCAAAAGAGCTTGCTATGAGCATGTTTACAAGATTATTTTTCTTAAAAGGTCATGGACTTAAACATTTTGATCTTTTTGATGAACAAAGGCAGGTCACTGGCGGAATGATTTATGTTTGGAAAGCAGATTGGGAGGGCCATAAGCCCAATATTCATCCTGATTTGATTGAAAAGACAATTGTTTCCAAAGGCGATATTGTTGTTGTTGAATATATTGGTTGGCTTGAAAATGGAACTGTTTTTGATTCGAGTATAAATGATTGGAACTCTAAAAATATTTCCAAAAACGCAGATTTTGATGAATATGAAAATACTCCCTTGCAATTCAAAGTGGGCGAAGGAAAAATGATTAAGGGTTTTGATGAAGGGGTTAAAGGTATGCAAAAAGGTTCTGTCAAGACTACAAAAATCGCCCCTGAAGATGCTTATGGTATTAATGCTAAAAAACATCCTCTTGGAAATCAGACGTTAAATTTTAAGATAAAAATTATCGAGATAGATTGATAGTCCAAAAAGCTTATAAACAAATTTTTCTAAAAAAAAAATATGACTGATAAAATCTTTATTGTTATCCCTGCTTTTAACGAAGAAAAAGCTATTTCTGGAGTTATTTCTAATTTATTAAAAGCGAATTATGATAAAATTGTTGTTATAGATGATCATAGCGGAGATAATACATACGCCATAGCCTCCGAATTCCCAGTTTATTTATTACAGCATGCTATTAACCGAGGCCAGGGAGCTTCGTTAAAAACCGGAATTGATTTTGCTTTGCAAAATGATGCCAACGTAATTGTTACATTTGATTCTGATGGTCAGCATAGAGTAGAAGACTTAAAATCTATTCTTGAACCAATACTTAAAGGCGAAGCTGATATAACTATTGGTTCAAGGTTCATTGAAAAGAGCAAGGTTCCTTTTTTCAGAAAGATTCTTTTAAAGGGTTCGGTTTTGGTTATGTTTTTGTTTTACAGAATAAAAATGAGTGATGCTCATAACGGATTGCGTGCCATGTCCAAGACAGCAGCAAAGAAAATATCTATCACATGCGATAGAATGGCTCATGCATCAGAGATAATTGAAGAAATTCACAAGAAAAAAATAAGATTTAAAGAAGTGCCTGTTACTATTAAATATGATAAAGAAACATTAAAAAAAGGGCATGGATCCTATTTGGGCGCGGTTAAAGTCATTGCAGGAATGATTTTAAAAAAAATTGCGAGGTAAAAAATGTATTGGATAATAAAATTATGTATTGTACTTGTGGCTTTATTTGCTATAAGCAGGGCTTTTTTAAGATTTAAAGATAAAAAAATAAGCAGGCAAGGACTGTTATTTTGGACTATTCTCTGGACTCTCGCAGTTGTCTTTGCTTTCGCTCCTCACGGAGTTTCATACTTTGCAGACTTAGTTGGGATAAAACGAGGCACAGATTTTGTTGCATATTTAAGTATTATTCTTTTGTTTTATATGATTTTTAGAATTTATGTTAAATTTGAAAGCTTGGAGCAGAATATTAGCACATTAACGCGCGAACTTGCAATTAGAGGTTTCAAAAAAGGCAATGGCAAAAATAGAATGGCTGATTGATAAATGTATAGGTTCTTTTCTTTGTTTTGTGTTAGGAATAAATAATAGAATTTTGCCTTCTAAAAATAAGAAAATAAAAAAGTTAAATAATATTGCTGTAATAAAATTATGGGCTCTTGGAGAATCAGTTCTTACATTGCCTATGATTAAAAGTATTAAACACAAATATCCTGATTCTAATATTACTATTTTAGCCAGGGATAAAAATGCTCATGTATTTCAAAATCTTCCGTTTATTAACAGAATAATCTTAATCGAGCCAAGAAATGCTTTAAAATTTTTAAAAATGTTCAGTAAATTCGATTTGTCAATCGATTGCGAACCTTATCTTAAATTGAGCGGACTTCTTTCTTGGTTTTGCGCTAAGAAAAGAATTGGTTTTTCTCATACTGTTCGTTATTGGTTGTATACGCATCCTGTTGATTTTAATGATAAACAGCATGAAGTTTTGACGTACATGGATATGGCAAAGCAATTAGGAATTTATCATGCCCCCAAAAGTCTTGTAAAACTTTCTTATTCAAGTAATGATAAAACTAAAGTAAATTCAATTCTTGAAAAGGCAAAAATCAAAAAAAAGGATAAGATTATCGGTTTGTGTGCGGGGACTGCTGAGTCTGCCAAGCACAGGTCCTGGTCTGCTGAGAATTTTGCCAAGCTTGCAGATAAATTAGCTAAAAAAAAGAATGCAAAAATTATTTTTGTCGGATCTCCTAATGAGCACAAAAGAATAGAGAAAATTCGTTCAATAATGAATTCATCGTCGATAAATCTTGCCGGCAAAACATCCAAAACCGCATTATTTTATCTTGTTAAAAAATGTAAGTTATTTATCAGCAATGATACTGGCCCCATGCATGTTGCCGCAGCACAGGGGACAAAAACAATCGGCCTTTTTGGCCCTAATTTATCTGTTAGATTTGCTCCCTTTGGAAAAAAGAATGTTTCCTTAGAAAAACCTTTAAGATGCCGGCCTTGCATTAATGTTCATAAGGGACAATTGCCTTCTAAATGCAAAAATAATAAGAATTGCATTAATTTAATTTCTGTCGGCGAAGTATATAAAGAGGCAGAAAAATTAATTTAATCTTTTTTACCATAGACATTCAATATTTTATGGATAATTCCTGTTGTAGATACTCCTTCAATTTCTCTTTTAAATAAATAAAGTTTTCCGCCATGTTTTTTAATAACAGGCGCCTCTATGCAATTTTCTCCGTAGTTTGCTTCGTTTACATGAACATCTGGTTTTACTTTTTCCAAAAAATCATTAGGTATTGTTTCATCAAAAAGCACAACATAATCCACGCATTCCAAAGCAGCTAATAACTTTGCTCTGTATTCTTGTGGTATTATCGGTCTGTCATTGCCTTTATATTTCTTAATGGAAATATCGCTGTTAAGACCGACAATTAATATGTCTCCTTGTTCTTTTGCTTTGTTAAAAGCGAATACATGCCCGTAATGGAGAATATCAAAACTGCCATTGGTCGTTACTATTTTCTTGCCTTGGCTTCTTAGTTCTTCGCAAATCACAGCTATTTCCTGTTTTGTTTTTATTTTATTCATTTTGCTTAAGTATCATTTCTGCAGCCATATGCAAATTTGTTGCAGTAAAATCAGGAGCTGCGTTATATGTTCCGTCTGTTCCAGCATTTCCTGTTTCTACAAGTATTGTTTTGCATCCCGCTCTTCGGCCGCATTCAATATCTGTTGTTTTGTCGCCAATCATATAACTTTTGGTTAAATCAATATTATGTTCTTGGGCCGCTTTTTTAATCAAACCTATTCCAGGTTTTCGGCAGTCGCAAAATTTTTTATAGACCCCCCTTGCTTTCTCAGGATGATGTGGGCAGAAATATACTCCATCTATTCTTACATGATTATAAGAAAGGACATGCAAATGTAGCTTTTTTAAATCTTCTTCTGTATAATAACCTCTTCCAATCCCTGATTGATTTGTTATTATTATCAATTTATATTCAGACTCAGACAGCTTTATTAAGGCTTCCAATGCTTTGGGTATAAATTCCCAATCTTCTATTTTATGAATATATCCTTTTACTTTTTTATTCAAACGAGGCAAAAATATTTCTTTATCATCTACATTAATCGTCCCATCTCTATCTAAGAATATTGCTTTATTCATTTATTTCATCTGAATATTTTTTAATATAATTTTTAAACTTCTCCTCATTTACCCTTCCGCTTGGCTCATCTCTATAACTATCTTCTTCTTTATGAAATGAACTAATCTCTATTATTTCTGCATCTGTTAACCCAATAAATCTGTGTCTTGTTCCTGGTTCGATTCGTATTCTTGATTCTGGTTTCATTAGTTCTTGTTTTCCATCGATAGTCATCAATACAAATCCTTTGTTTATATAAAAAACTTCATCTTTTTCTTTGTGATAGTGTATAGAACATTGATAACCTTTATTTAAAATTAATTTTTTGCCGCAATAACCTGCTGAATCTAAATTAACTATCCATTCTTCATAGCCCCATTTTTTTTTGTATTTTTCATGCGATTCTCGTATAGAAATAGAATCCATTGTTTTTCGTATTTCTTCTAATGTTACAGTAGCTGTTCCCGGTTTTTGAACAACTATTCTTCCTGCAATATTTGCTATTTCTGCGATTTCTTTAAAATTCATTCCGCTGGCCAGTCCAAGCGCGGATATTGCAACAACCGTGTCTCCTGCGCCTGTAACATCGTAAACTGGGACTTTTTTAGTTGGGACATGAGTTATTTTTCCATTTTTCTCAAAAACAGATATCCCATCCGCTCCGCGAGTTAAAAAAAGATTCGTGTTTAACCTGGAAACCAAAACTTTGCCCATCTCTTCCACGTTGTCATAAATGCCTGACATTTGCCTGGCTTCCTGTATATTGGGTGTTATTAAAGTTACATCCTTAAAACATTCTAAATTTTGTGATTTGCCGTCTAAAACAGTCGGAATTTTTTTTTCATTAGATAAGTTGATTAAAAATTTCATTAAGTCAACATTAATTAATCCTTTGTCATAATCGCTGATTACTATAACATCTACTAAATCTATTTTTTTCTGTATGAATTGCTTAATTTTCTCTTGTGCTTCATGATCGATGGGTTTATTATCTTCATAATCGATTCGTATTAATTGATTTTTTCCAGAAACTATTCTTTTTTTCACAATGGTCGGCTTTGTATTATCAGTAATAACTCCTTCTGAATTAATATTGGCTTGTTTAAGACATTCAAGAAGTTCTTTGTGTTTCCGATCAGATCCAACAATCCCTGCAAGAAAAACTTCTGCCCCTAATGAAACAAGGTTATTGGCGGTATTTCCCGCCCCTCCAATAACTTTTTTTGAATATTCAAACTTTACTACCTGAACAGGAGCTTCTTGCGATATTCTGGAAACTTCGCCGTATTCATACTCATCAAGCATCAAGTCTCCTAGCACTAAAATCTTCTTGTTTTGGAGAAGATTTAGTTTGTCAATCAATCTCATTTTGACAAGTTCATGCTAAAAATAGGTTTATAAATTTTATGAACATGCATTTTCTAGTCCACAACATTTTTAAATCATATTTTTGTTATTAAAATAATGAAAATCGCAGTTTTAAAATCTGGCGCAATAGGCGATATTCTTATGGCCACTCCTTTTTTGCGTGCTTTGAGAAAAAGATTTCCTAATGCAATTATTGATTTTCATACTGGAAAATGGTCGGCCAAAGCAGTAGCAAATAATCATAATTTAAATAGAGTTTTTGCATATGATGATTCTATTTTTCATTCAAAAAAAATTTTTAGTAAATTAAGATTATTAAAAAATATTAAAAAACAGAAATATGATGTTTTGTTCATATTGGATAAGGCTTATTTGGCAGGATTATTTGGTTTTGCAACAGGTATTAAGACTAGGATAGGGTTTAATCGTGGAAAAGAGGGTTTTGCAAATACGATTAATGTAAAATATGGTTCTTTAAAGCATGAAATTGATTATTATCTTGATTTGGCAAGAGTTGTTGGTGCTAAAGAAAAAAGTAAAAAAATTGATTTGTTTGTGTCTAAAGAGGATATTGAACTGGTTGATAAATTAACAAAAGGCATAAAGAATTTTATTGGGATTGTTCCTGGAGGCGCTAAAAATCCTGGAGGCGCTGTTGTTGGTTCAAGAAGATGGCCTAAAGAAAAATTCATTGAATTAATTAATAAAATTCCTAAAAAATATTCAATCCTTTTATTAGGCGGAAAAAGTGATTTTGAATTAAATAAACATATTTTGCTCAAGTGCAAAAGAAAAAAAATATTTAATTTTGCGGGAAAAACAAATATTTCTCAATCGTGTGAATTAATGCGCCGTTGCAAATTGGTCATTTGTAGTGATTCTGGGCCTATGCATATTGCTTCTGCTTCTGGAGCAAAGGTTATTTCGTTGTTTGGTCCTACAAATCCTGCTAGAAAAGCTCCTTTAACCAAGGGTTCTGTTGCTTTATGGAAAGATGAAGATATTTACGAGCCAGATGTTGAGATTTACGGGAAAAATCCTAAAAATAGAGATTATTTTAAGAGATTAAGTGTTGAAGAAGTTCTGGTTCATATTGATTGAAAAAATTCTTTTAATTTTTGCAGGTCTTCGTTGCTTAGTTTTGGATGTACTGGAATGCTTAATACCTGTTTGCTGATTTTTTCTGCTATTGGACAGTCTTTTGCATAATCGGCGTATGGTTCCTGATAATAAATCACACAGGGATAATAAATAAAATGCCCAATTCCTGCATTTTTTAGTTTTTGCATTAATTCTTTGCGGCTGAATTTGCACTCTGGTGTTATTTTTATTGTGTATTGGTTAAAAACATGTTTGTGTTGGATTTTTGGCGTGATTATGCCTGGAATATTGATATTTTCAGTTAAAAATTGTGCATTTTCTATTCTTTTTTTATTGTATTCTTCTAATTTTTCAAGTTGTTTTATTCCTATTGCTGCGTGTATATCAGTCATTCTGTAATTATATCCTAAGATCGTGTGGTTGTATCTCTCTGGCATTCCATGGTCGCGTAATAAACAAGCTTTGTTATAAATTTCTTCATCGTTTGTTGTAATTATTCCTCCTTCGCCCGCAGTCATGTTTTTTGTTGGATAGAACGAGAAGCATCCTGTTCCAAAACTGCCTGTTTTTTTTCCTTTGTATTCTGCTCCGTGTGACTGGCACGCATCTTCGATAACAACTAGACGATATTTTTCAGCGATTTCTGTGATTTTATCCATGTCACAGCTTTGCCCAAATAAATGAACAGGTATTATTGCTTTTGTTTTTGAATTTATTTTTTCTTGTATTTTTGAAGCATCAATGTTAAAAGTGTCTGGGTCAATATCTACAAATACTGGTTTTGCTCCACAGAATAAAATTGAATTAGCAGTTGAAATAAAAGTAAACGGAGAAGTAAGCACCTCATCTCCCGGTCCAATTCCATGAGCAATCAATGCAACATGCAAAGCAGTTGTTCCAGAGCTTGTTGCTATAGAGTATTTTGTTCCAATAAATTTTGCAAATGCCTCTTCGAGTTCTTTTACTTTTTTGCCTTGAACAAGCATTCCTGATTTTAGAACTTCTGCAACTGCTTGAACTTCAACATCAGTCATGTCTGGTTTGGCTATTGGTATCATTTCCTTTCAACTATTTCAACAACTTCAATTCCTGGCTTGTATTTAATAATATGATTCTTTTTGAAAAAACCAGGACCAATTGTTGCGCTGGGATAAATCATTACCCCTGGTCCTATTAATGTTCCTGGATTTGTTTCACAATGGCATCCTGTACTGACTCTATCTCCTAATACTGCTCCAAATTTAGACAGTTTTGTATCATGGATTATATCTCCAATTTTAATTTTAACATTGCTTGGATTTACTTTTAGATTGGATAATGTTGTTCGTGCTCCTAAATTTGCATTTTCGCCTATTATGCTGTCACCGATATACGGCCAATGTGCTGCTGCACTGTTTTCCATCATTAATGAATTCTTTATTTCTCCCCGGATTATACAACCATCATAGATTACAACATTTTCGCGAATATATGCTCCTGGCCGTATTTGACAATTTCTGCCAATTAAGCAGGGTCCTTCGATTACAGCCCCGTCAGATATTTTTGTTCCTTCGCCAATTATAATTTTTTCTCCTGCTTCTTCTGTTTTCTTCCTGACAAACTCAGAAATTTTTGGTATTGCTTCCCAAACAAAATTAACTCCTTCAAATATTTCTTTGTACTTGTCTAAATTTGAAAAATAATATTCTGGTTTTAAAAATTCAGGTATTTGTTCCATTAGATTCACCTATCCATATGCTATATCCTATATTGTTCTCCCTTTCGAGTATTTAATTATTTTATCTGATTTAAATACTTTTTGGATATCTAATAAAAAAGGTAAATAGCCAATAATCGCAATAAAAACCGTATACAATCTCATAAAAATAGAATATACCGCCGCAATGTTAGAATTTATATTTAATATATTTGACAAGATAATAATTGCACTTATCTCAACAACTCCAAGTCCGCCCGGAATTAGCGTGATTAAGCCTATAACTGAAAGAATAGATAAAATTTCAATCGTAAAAACAAAGGTTAAAGGAATATTTAGAATTTTTGCAACCAAAAGCCAGGCCCATGCCAAAAACCCCCAGTATAAAATGGTCATAAATATCCCCAACAAAAAATTGACTGGGCTTTTGAAAATTAATTTAAAATTCATTAGTGTAATCCGAATTAAGTTACTTCTATTTCTCAACAACCAAATTAAAGATATTCCTAACAGAATTGAAATAATAATAAACGCAAGAATATACATTATATCAATTTTCAAAAATGCTATAGATATATGACTAATACCTATTACAAAAAAAGTAAAAAGAAAACCCAAATCAAGAATTTTTTCCATTGCTACTGTAGAAAAAGATTCTTTTCTGGGCACTCCAAATTTCTTTTTTAAAAATTCTATTTTAATCAAGTCCCCCGATTGCGCTGGAGAAAAAAGCGCAAAGGCCATAGATGGAGCAACTAATAACAAAGTTGGAATAAATTTTAAACAAACATTAATGCTTTTTAAAAATAACTGCCATCGCCAGGTTCGAACAATAAAAATCATCAGAATAATTAAAAAAAGAAGTAAAAATTTGAAAAATGACCAATCTATTTTGATTTGGCGTATCATGCCATAATCTATCTGCCAAAGAATATATCCTATTATAGCCAATCCTATGAATAAAACGACATATCTTAATTTGTTTAAGTTCATAAGAGACATTCATATGATTCAATTTAAAAATGTTTCTGCAAGATTTCTACAACAAACCATAAATTCTTTAATGTAGAATGATAATTATTTTTAAAGCGTTAAAAATTATTTAAACAACCAAATAAACAGAATCAGAAGGATTTGCGAAATTTTGGTTTTCCCAAATTATCTATCTTATTTCTTGGAAAAATGTTATTAAGTGCACAGCACTTTTTTTGATTCTACATTCAAATTAGCATAGTCTCAGTTAGTTAATAATACCTAACTTATTCCAGAATTTAACAAAGATACCAAAAACTGTGTGGATTATTTATAAAAAGCATTATATCTTTTTTAAACGTAATACTGATTAAATACAATTATATAAATCTACCGCGGCAAGTGGAGCATAATTTATTTGTTACTTTATTATGAATAAATTCATTTCTTAAAGCCTGCATTTTCTCTCCATTCCATATTTCATCAAGAGACTGATCTTTAACATTTCCTAAAACATATAAACCATCATAATCAAAACAGCAAGGAACAACAGTGCCATCCCAAAGAATAGATAAAGATCTCCATGGGAAATGACAACAATTATATCGGGATTTCTTTTTATTGAATTTTTTAACAAATCTCAGTAATAAACTTAATTTTTTTGTGTAGTTATTGATTCTATCGACTCCTCCGTTCCAATTTACAAAAGTACCAATCGAGATTTCATCCAGATCGCTATTATTTTTCCATTGATTTATAAAAATTGGAACTAAATTTTTTGTATATTCATATTCAATCATCTGTAAAATAGTGTTGGGTTTTTTAGACCCTGCGCATTTTCTTACTTCTAAGAACTTTTTAACGTTTTCAACAGATTTTTTGTAAATCCCAGGAACTCCTCTAGTTTTGGTCTGACTTTCTTCATCAGTAGAATCCAAAGAAATAATCAGTCTGTCTAAGCCGGATTCTATCAATTTTTTAGATGTAACTTCATTTAAGAGTATTGCATTTGTAGATAATTTTGTTTTGATTCCTTTGTTTTGAGCATAAATAATAAATTCTTTAAATTCGGGATGTACTAAACTGTCTCCAAATTGATGAAGCCACACAGAATTTATTTTCTCGCTTGCTTGGTCTATTATTTTTTTAAACAATGAAAAATCCATGAACCCTAAAGGCCGAGTCATATTGTTGGTTCTTGGGCAAACATCACACTTCATTGGACAATGATTAGTTAATTCTATAGAAAAAAGATCCCATTTCTTATTAGTAATTGGTTTTGAATAAAATATTTTTTTAGTGATTATGTTCTTAGCTAATCGCGAAGATATCCAATCTCTTATTATGTTCAAAAATTTTGAACGTATGGTTATTTTCATTAATTTTTCTTATTATTGCGTAATATAAAAAGGTTGCGGATTTGAAGTTAGCCAAGACTATTCAAGAAATAGCAAGTTTTTTAAATTCACTTTTAATTATAATATAGATGGATGGAGACAATAAGAAAGATAATTCGGCATATACAGATAACCTTATTCACTGCAATAAGTTAGCATCACTTTTTAAGTATGTTAAGAAAATAAAAATCGAATTTATCTTTCTGATAATTTTTCTGATAATTATGTTGAAATTTATGTCTTTTTTTAACGCAGGTTTACTTGAACATGATGCACCATTCAATTATAACGCGGGTGATATGTTTACCTGTTCTGTTTATGCTGAAATGGCTAAACTTGAAAGCGATATTTCACATCTGCCTTTTTATTTATCACAGGGAACACCGGGCGTTATTACTACTTTTTCTATGATTAGTGGTATTATCGCAGGACAACTTTCTCTGTTCACCGGCCTTGAAACTCATGAATTTATAATGCATTCAACTCTTTTATTTATCGTTTTATCAACTTTGATGGTATTCTATTTTTTGAAAAAGATTGATTTAAGATTGGCTATACTTTCTCTGCCTTTAAGTTTACTTGTGTTTAAGTGGCCTTTTCAGTATACAATCACTTGGGGGATGTGCCTTTCGCCTGCAACAATGCTTTTTGCTGTGGTTGGTTTATTTTGTATTCTTCATTTAAATAAAAGATACATGTTTATTTTTTTAGGTATTATGAATGGCGCCGGTTTTTTAGCACACGCAAGAGAAACACTAATGTTTAATACTGGTGTTGCTCTTTATTTCTTAGTGAGGTTTCTAAAAGAGAAAATACTGCAAAAAATTATAAAAAATCCAAAAGGTATAATCACCTTATTAAAAGAAAATGTAACATTAATTGCTCTTAGAAATTATATTTTATCAATCCCAATAATGTTACTAATGATGTTTCATTATATTCCGATTCTTTTCATGTTTTTATATATTAAAAGTGCGGCACATGGATACGCACAAGTAAATAGTATTTTAATTCAATACATGCCTCCTTGGCTTCCACACCATGTTTATTTATGGCAGTTTGGATTTTTTAAGTATTTACTCATTATAGGTATTATTATTGGTCTTGGTTTTTTAATATTTAAGAAAATAAGAACAATAGATATAATAATATCTGTGAGTTTTATGTTTGCATTTAATGGTCTTTTCAGTGTTTTAGGAAATAAAACAACACAAATAGGACATCTTTTCCCTATTCTTCTTATGCCTATAACTGGTTTAACATTATTTATCATCTATTTATTTCTTAAAAAAATTATAAAAATAAAACTTGCGCCTGTGTTCATTTTTTCCGTATTATTTTTAGCTACTCTTATCCCAACTTATATGTATCATGCTCCGACGCCGCTTGGAGGTTATGCTTTTGCAGATCCTTATACCTGGGAGGCATTTAAATGGGTAAGAGATAATGTTGATGATGACGAGAAAATACTAGTTCTTTATGGAGATAGATATAACCAGGAAACTGTGTTTTATATGATGCTAAAAAATCAATTCAGAACTTATATTGATTATTATGTTAAAAAAGCTTCTGAAGGTGTTTTAACTTCAACAATGCAGGTAAGAGGGTTTATACTTGCAGAAACCTTTTTTAAGGAAAACGGCACATATGTCGAAAAAGAACGTAAATTTGTTAGTATGATGCACTCATTATGCAATTACGAATATCTGTACACCGACAAAGTAAGCAGAAGTCCCCCAATACAAAAATATACTTTAAAATTGTTGGAAAAATTGATTAACGAAAATAATTTTGTTCCTGTATTCCAGAATAATCTTGTTGTTATATTAAAAAATAATAATCTTGGTGGAGACTGCTTTGAAGATGAGGCATTATCATGAAATCTGATGTCAAAAAAGCAATATTAAATGAATTAAAAGTAATAATTATTGCCTTTATCTTATTTTATTTATTTTTTCAAATCCATTATTATAAAGAGAATATATTTTTAGTATTAAAAATGGCTATTGCACATTTCTATCTTTTCATAATACCAGGATATTCTATTTGTTTGTTATTCTATGGCAAGATAGGACAGATAGAAAGACTTATTATAGGAACAGGTTCAGGGTATGGTTTACAGTCTTTCCTTCTTTATTTTATTAATATGACTATTAAAGTGAAAATTAAGGAATATTATCTTTATGTATCTGCCATACTTATAATAATCGGAGTAATAATCTTTTATTTCAGAACTTTAAGAAAACCTTAATTACTTAAATACGGCTTTTTTCATATTTTGAATAAGCGATATACCTACTTTTGCCTGTACTATAAAATCGTCTAAAGATCTTATTCTTATAAATCGTTTTAATATATATGATGGTCTAAAGAAGAATTTTCTTACTGCTTTATTTTTCAACTTCCAAACCTGCTCTTTTGTAAGTTTTTCGGTTTCCATTATGGGATATTGTGCTGCATCAGAGAATATATCATTCTCAAATCTTTTGTCAATCCATCCTTTTTCAATCGCTTCCTTACGCATTGCAGTTCCTACATAAGGGGCCGCTACTGAAAAATTAGCATAATCAGGATCTAATTCAATGCTGAAATCAATTGTTTTATTGACAGAAGCTTCATCCTCTCCAGGCAAAGCAATGATAAAATGTGCCAGAGTATCTATTTTTAGCTTTTTGCATACTCCAAATATATATTTTATTCTTTCAAGAGTTATTCCTTTTGCGTACATATCAAGTATTCTTTGATCTCCATTTTCAACACCAAATAATAATGTTTTGCATCCCGATTTTTTCATTAATGAAAGTGATTCTTCATCAACCTCAGTTACTTTTGATAGGGCGTGCCATGTGAAGTTGAATTTTTCTTCTATCATTCTTTCGCATAATTTTTTAAGATTCGGTTTATTTATTGAAATACTGTAATCCATAAATCTTATTTCATTTATTCCTAATGATTTTATGTACTTCATTTCTTCTATAGTATTTTCCACGTCTCTGAAAGTATAAGGAATCTTGCTTCCTTCGCCATAAGGACAAAATTTACATTTATTAACACATCCTAAGGAAAAAAGAATGTTTGTAAATGGATGTTTTTTAATTATGGGTAGTTTATATCTTGTTATTGGAAACATTTCATGTCTTGGGATGGGATAGGCGAACGTTATACCACTCGGGGGGACGATTCCTCCATTTGTTATCTCATTATTTCTTCTATAAATTATATTATCTATTTTTCCTGTCGGTCCTTCTAAATATGTTAAAATATTATTAGAAGTAAAATCCATCAATATGGCATTTAAAAATTGATTTTCATTCATTATTTTTGTGCCCATAGCCAAGAAAAATCCTCCTATTCCAATAACATCTAAATCTTTTTTTATTTCTTTTATCTTTTTAACAAATTCGGAATCTTCCTTCCATGATGCTACTCCTGTAAGAAAAATTAAAGTGTCGATATCCATCTCTTTTATTTTATTTAGACATACGTCCTTTGCCATCATATCTACTGTGGCGTCTAATACTATAATATCGTGTTTCCCATACAAGATTCCGCTCAAACACAGAAGATCTTGTGGTGGCCACGAATATTTTCCCTTGGTTGTGCCGCTACAGAAAGTATCTCTATTATATCTTTTTGCGCCGGGGGGGTTGAATAATAAAACTTTTCTTTTTTTCAAATTAGACCTCCAAAAAAACTGTGATTTATTCATTTTATAGTTTTTTTGAAAGTTGTTTTACTTTTACATCTTCGTTATATTTAGTAAATAACTCTCTTTCTATATCAAAATTGAAGTCTCTATTTTGCCATTTTTGTCTTGCGCGGGATTTTAAAAAGTTAAAAAAGGCCTTCTCAAATTTTGTTCTTGAATAATCTTTTTCTTCTAGATAAAGAAGCATGGAGATATAATAGAGATTCAAAGCTAAATTACTTGTCTTCTTATCCATCCAAGGCATACTAACTTGATTTAAACTGAAACTTGACCATTCATCAAAACTATTAGGACTAGTATATCCTTCATATGTTAAAGCAAATTTATAAAGTTCTGTTCCTGGAAAAGCAGTGAATATAAAAAATGGTGTTATTATTGATTTCGGATCAATCTTTTGGATTTTATCGGCTAAATCCATCGAAGCAAGAATTTCTTCTTTTGTTTCATCAGGAAAACCAGTCATAAAAGAATAATACGGCTTTATCGAAGATTTAGAAATAATTTTTGCCGCATTCAAAGCATCTTCAGATGTATTATCTTTATTAATAAATTTAATAATTCTAGGAGAAGCACTTTCTACTCCTAAAAAAAGAGAATCGCAGGAAGATTCTAAAATATCTATCATTTCCTGGTCAATATATTCAGAACGAATACCAGTATGCCATTTAAAATTATAAGATTTCATGAGTTCTGAAATGGCTTTTACTCTTGTCTTGTTTCTTCCAATATTATCGCTCAAAAGAGTTACTTGTTTCATAGAAGGGAAAAAATCTTTTAATACTTTTAATTCTTCTTCAATTTTATCAATTGACTTGATGCGATATCTTCTCTCATTAAAATATGTATTATAACAAAATACACACCGATGCGGGCATCCACGGGATATTTGAACTTTTTTCCAAGGATAATGCTCATATAACGGTGCAGATTTTTTTGTTATCGGCGCCACAGATTGATCTAAATCCATAAAATCTCTCTTTTTATTTATAAAAACTCGATTATTTTGATCTTTCCAACCTAAGCCTGAAATAGAATGCATAACGTGTTTTCCTTCTTTTAGCATTTTAGTAAGTTCCAATAATGTAAGCTCTCCTTCACCGATACATACAAAGTCAACATACGATTCTTTTAAACATTGCTCAGCTACTAAAGAAGCATGAACTCCGCCTAAGATAGTTTTAGTTTCGGGTGCTATTTCTTTTGCTAATTGCAAAGATCTTCGCGCTCCCAAAAGTTGGTATCCTGTCATAGAAGAAACTGCAATTAAAAGCGGTTTTTCGCGCAAATAATCTTTTAAAACACCTACTGGTGATATTCGTTCATCATAATAATCTACAATAAATCCTTTATCTTCAAGAAAAGAACCTAAATACAAAATTGACAAAGGAGGCCCCATTGTTTCAGTTTGTTCATTAGTAGGTATCGGATATACTAAGACCACATCGCTCATTATAATTCGCCCCTCCTATAATTCGTATACACTTTTAAGTTAAATAAACTGAATAATAAAAAACTTTCTTTTTTTTCAATAAACTTATTCTGCAATAATTTCAAAGAGCTATATGCTTTATAAATGTTATTATTTTTTGATTGCAATAGCGAGCATTGCATGTTGTTTATTCAAAAGTACACCAAAAAATCGGATTTTCCAAACTAAACATTTCAAAACTGGATTTTTATAAAACATAGTTGTTTGATCATTCATAATTATTTTTCTGATTTTAAATCCATTTTTTTCCAATATTTTTGTTAATGTTTGTTTTGAAAAATAATAAAGATGATCTGAATGATAAATTGTGTTTAAGAGAAATTTAATTTTTTTAAAACTCAAAATATATGATAAATGCGCAATTAGATGAAAAATGCTTTTTTCATTCGGTGTTCGTATAACTAATAAACCATCTTTTTTTAATACTCTTTTGAATTCTTTGAAAGTATCATTTAAATTGCTTAAATGTTCTATTACATCCCATAAAGTAATCACATCAAATGATTCTTTTTGGAATTTTGCGTCATTTATTGTTTTATTGAATACGTTCAGACCTCTTTTTCGAGCTATTTTTGCTGCAAATTTAGATAAATCTATTCCACAAACATTCCAGCCTGTTTGTTTAGCAAGAACTAAAAAGTTTCCTTCGGCACAGCCAAAGTCAAGTATTTTTCCTTTTTTAGGCTTGGCTTTATTCAATAATTTCAAGGCTTTTTTAAAAGTTCTAGTCTTTTGATTGTCTTCAAATGATGTATCATATTTTGAGAAATATTCTTCCTCATACCCAGAATCAATTTGTTCCGGATAATCCAAAAGGCTACTGAATACAAGTTTGCAGACTTTACATTGTATGATTTTAAAATAAGAAGTATCTTTTAATGATCTGTCTAACTTTAGAGTATATTTTACTTGTATTTTTCTTATGTTACATAAAGGGCAAAAATTCATAAACCCCTCCACCCAATTATGGAATCAACATACACTATTTGATTTAAAAATCTTTCGCAGATTTTCCGAAAAATAAGAAAAAGACTAATGAAGCATTAATAGGCAAAATTTATAAATCACTTCAGATTTATAAAAATCTGGTGGTTGCAATATGAATATACCGCTTAGCAAGCCATTTTTTGACAAAGAAGAAACTGAGGAAATAAAAAAGGTTCTTGAAACAGGATGGGTGGCCGGACAAGGGCCTAAAAATAAAGAACTGGAAGAAGAATTTGCTAAATATATCGGTGTAAAACATGCTATTTGCATTAGCAATTGTACTGCTGCTCTTCATTTAGCGTTGCTTGCTTTGGGTATTGGCAGAGGAGATGAAGTTATTGTTCCCGATTTTACTTTCCCTGCAACAGCCCATGCAGTTTTATATGTCAATGCTAAACCGGTTTTCATTGACATTGATCCTACGACGTTCAACATTAATACCAAACTGATTGAAAAAAAGATAACCAAGAATACCAAGGCAATAATTCCTGTGCATATGTTTGGATTGTGTGCGGATATGGATTCTATTATAAAAATTGCAAAAAAACATAGTCTATTTGTAATCGAAGACGCAGCCTGCGCCGTTGGAAATAAGTATAAAAGAAGATTTGCTGGCAGCATGGGTGATGTTGGCTGTTTTTCTTTTCATGCAAGAAAAAATATTACTTCTGGAGAAGGAGGAATAATTACAACTAACAATCAAGAAATAGCAGACACTATCAGGAGTTTGTCTTGTTTTGGTATGACTTCTGCGTTTTCCAGAGAAAAAGATTTTCATATCCCTACTTTCACTAAATTGGGTTATAACTACAAACTTAGCGATATTGCCGCAGCAATTACCTTGATTCAGCTGAAAAGATCTGAAAAGTTTATTGAAAAAAGAAGACAATTGGCGGAATATTACAATGAAAAACTAAAAGATATCAAACAAGTACAGTGCCCTGTTGCAGAGGAATACAATAGGCATGTTTATCAAGCATACACTATCTTGTTAGATAAAAATATAAACAGGAATGATTTGATTACCCGACTTAAAGAAAAAGGCATTCAAACCCAAATAGGGACTTATGCTTTGCATATGCAACCGGTTTATAGCAATGTGGCAGAATGTAATGAACAAGATTTTCCGGTTACGAAAATAGTTTTTGAGCAAAGCCTTGCTTTGCCAATGTACAACGAATTGACTTTTGAAGAAATAGATTATATTGTTTCAGAATTAAAGGAGATATTAAAATGAGCAAAATATTAGTGACAGGAGGAACAGGATTTATAGGGAGTAATTTAGTTAGAGAACTGGTTAAGGAAGGGCATGATGTTCGGGTTTTAGACAATTTAAACCGTTCTGGCACAGAGTCATTAAAAGATTTAATTGATTCTGATAAAGTCGAATTTTTTAAGGGAGATGTAAGAAACAAGGGCGATGTTGATAAAGCAATGGAAGGCGTCAAGTATGTATTCCATCTTGTTGCGGTTTGTATCAATTATAGTATCAAATTTCCTAAAGAATCTATTGAAATTAATTTACTTGGGTCAAATAATGTGTTTAAATCTGCTCTTGAACATAATATCAAAAGAATTATTTTTTCGTCTTCTGCTTCTGTGTATGGAGACCCAAAAGTGCTTCCGATGAAAGAAGATGCTGAATTAAATCCAGTCACGCCTTATTGCTTAGCAAAATTAGCAAGCGAGCAATTGTTAAAGTTTTATGCCCGTTCTGGACTAAAATACAATATTCTTAGATATTTTAACGTGTACGGAAGTGGTCAAAAACCTGACGCATATTATACTTCTGTTATCAGTGTGTTTATTAAAAGAATTATTAACAAAGAACGTCCAATTATCGCCGGAGAAGGAAAGCAATCAATGGATTTTGTAAATGTTAAGGATATTGTACAGGCAAATATTCTCGCAATGAAAAATAACGTTGAAAATGAGATATTCAATGTAGGAACTGGAGTTTCTACTACAATAAAAGATTTGGCGTATATATTGATTAACAGCTTAGATGCACAGGTTGTGCCTGAATTTGATGGAAGAAAAGTGATAGTAAATGAAAGAAGAGCAGACATAACCAAGATTCAAAAAATGCTTGGATTCAAGGTTACGGTTGATGCCAAAGACGGCTTAGCAGAATTCGCAAAAGAAATTGCTGAAAATCCCGAAAGATATTAAATGGAAAAAAATAATTATAATGAACATGCGGTAATCGTCGGAAACCCTAAAATTGGTAAAGGAACTTGGATTGGTCCTTTTACTGTCATAGACGGCAGTGGTGAACTTGAGATAGGTATTAATTGTGATATCAGCGCTGGAGTGCATATATACACTCATAGTTCAGCTAAAAGATGTGTGGCAAATAAGAAATTCAATGAAGATGGAACAATAAATAGGGTTATTATCGAGAGCAAACCTGTAAAGATAGGCGATAATACGTTTATAGGAGCAAACTCGACTATAATGATGGGTGTGAAAATAGGAAAACAATGCATAATCGGGTCTGGTTCTGTTGTTACCAAAGATATTCCTGATTCTTCAGTTGCAATGGGGATTCCAGCTAAAGTGGTGGCTAAAGTTTATGTAGATGAAAATAGAAATGTTGAGATAAAAAAATTAGAAAAATGATAAAACTAGGAATAATAGGAATAGGAGCAATGGGTTCGCATCATTTGAGAATCTCTTCTACAATGCCTGGAATTACAGAAATAGTTATATCTGAATCAAATCCTGAGAAATTAAATTTTGCAAAAGAAAAATATAATGTAAAAGGTTATAGTAATCATATCGAAATGCTTGAAAAAGAAAAACCAGATGCAGTTATCGCGGCGGTTCCTACAAAATATCATAAAGATGTTGTTTTAAAATGTCTTGAACATAATACGCATGTTATGGTTGAAAAACCAATAACAGAAACAATCGAAGATGCAGATGAAATGGTTAATTTGGCAAAACAGAAAAACAAAATATTAACTGTTGGTCATGTTGAAAGGTTTAATCCTACAGTTACCAAATTAAAAGAATTGATAAAAAATAATCAAATAGGAAAACCTTATCTTGTTAAAACTTCTAGAATTGGACCTTTTCCAAAGAGATTATATGGTTCTCCCGGAGGAGTTCTTATAGACTTAGCAGTTCATGATATTGATGTTATAGAATATCTTATTGGCGATATAAAAGAGGTTTATTCTAAGTTAATTGTTGAAGAAAAACAAGAGATTTACGCAAAAATACTGCTTGACATTGAAAACAAAGTAAAAGGATCTTGTGAAATAAGTTGGATATCGCCAAAAAGATTGAGAGAAATAGAAATTTACGGAACAAAAGGGATGCTTAAATGTTCTTATGATCAGCAAAGAATCGATTTTTATGAAAATGCAGATTTTTCAGAAGAAAAAGAAAATATTTTTCAGGGTGGTTATGTGTCTGTTGGAAAAGTAACAAGTTTTCCAGTAATAAAAGACGAGCCATTAAGATTAGAGATTCAAAATTTTGTTAACAGCGTTCTAGGAAAAGAAGAAGTATTAATAAAACCAGAACAGGCAAGAAAAGTTCTTCGGATTGCCTTAGCAATTTTAGATTCTGGGGAAAAAAATAGAACAATCAATATCTAAAACTTTCTTAATAATTTTTTAAATTGGTTAAGTCTTAAAGCAAGACTAAATTTTAATGTGGTCATCAAGAAATAATAAATTTCTCTTAAGATTTTAACTTTTGATTTTCTTCCTTCTTTTTTTATCTTGATATAAACTGGTATTTCTTTTATTTTCAAACCGCTTGTTAATGCATAATACAATATTTCCACTTGCCAACTTGCGTCATTTCTTTTACATTTATCAATTATTCTTTGGGCCCATTTTCGTTCGAATAATTTTACTGTTCCAACTTCGCTAAATCTCGTTGAAAAAAAGATTTTTATAAAAAAAGCAAACCCCATACTTAAGAATAGTCTTAAAAAGCTTGAGCCCTTTACTTGATTTTTAACAAGATATCTTGAACCGCTGATAAAGTCATAATGATTTAAAGTGAGAATCGCTCTTTCAATAAAATCAGTTAAAGCTTCGCCATCTGCAGCAATGAAAGTTATCAAGTCTTTCGAAGATGCTTTAATGCCGTTTCTTAAAGCAAGGCCCATTCCTTTTTTTCGTGTCACAATGCACTTTATGTTATTATACTTTTTAGAAAGATTTCTTGAAAATTCTTCTGTTCTATCCTTGGATCCGTTTACAGAAATAATTATTTCATAAGAGCTTATTAGGTTTTTTAATTTCAAAGAAGACAAGTATTTCTTAAGATCTAAAGTTGTTTTTTCTATCAGTTCTTCTTCATTATACGCAGGAATAACTACACTAATACTTTTTTTGAACATTATTTAAATAACCTCCCACTGTCTCTAAGAGCAAATACGCAACATTTATATATTTTGCTATATATTTTGAAACACTAGGAGACATCAATGAAAAAGTTGCTTATCACGGGGGCTGGTGGAAGTCCTGCAACAAATTTTGTAAGATCGCTTAAAGCTTCTAACGATGAGTTTTTTGTAGTTGGCACCGATTGCGACAAGCATTATCTATGCAGAGCCGAGACCAATGAGAAATATCTCGTTCCGCCCGCTTCTGCAAAAGATTACATACACATTCTTAATTATATTATTAAAAAACATGGTCTAGAATTTCTTCATGTTCAAAATGATGCCGAAATGGAATATATCTCAAAAAATAGAGACCAACTTAACATAAAAACATTTTTGCCAGACAAAAAAACTGTTGAAATATGCCTTGATAAGTTTAAATCGTTCGAGAAATGGAAAAAAGCTGGAATAAAACAGCCTAAAACAATGATGCTTAACAATGAAGAAGATTTAAAGAAAGCATTTGAGATATTTGGCAAAAAAATATGGATTAGAGATATTACTGGCGCAGGAGGCAGAGGATCTATTGCTGTTGGTGATTTCGAAACAGCAAAGTCCTGGGTTGATTTTAAAAAAGGGTGGAAAAAATATTCTGCCGCAGAATGTCTAACTCCTGATTCAGTAACATGGCAGTCAATATGGAAAAATGGAGAACTTATTGTTGCTCAAGGAAGAAAAAGATTATACTGGGAACTTGCAAAATTAGCGCCCTCAGGAATTTCGGGAGCAACTGGGGGGGGAATGACTTTTTCTGATTCTGTTTTGGATGAACTCGCTCAAAAAACAATATTTGCAATTGACCGAAGGCCAAATGGTATTTTTTCAGTGGATTTTACTTACGACAAGAATGGCATTCCAAATCCCACCGAGATAAATATAGGCAGATTTTTTACAACGCATGAATTTTTTACTAAAGCCGGATTGAACATGCCGTATATTTTTATTAAACTGGCTTTCAATGAATCTTTGCCCAGCATAACTAAAAGGATAAATCCTTTGCAAGACGGACTTGTATGGATAAGAGGAATTGACTTTATACCTGTTTTAACTGACATAAATCATTTAAATATGCACGAGGAAAAGCTGAAAAAAATAAAAGAATCTATTAAAAAGAAGGAGGATGTTTTTTCTAAACATATTTTAATTACCGGGGCTGGAGGCCATATAGGAATTAATTTATTAAAGAGCGTTATTAAAAAGTATGAAAACATTTGCATCCTGGAAAGATGTGTTAGCAAGGAATTACGATCTTTGATAAAGGATAATAATATCAAACTTATAGAATGCGATTTAACTAATAGAGAGAATTTATTGAAATTTCAATCAGATTTTGAAAAGATCGATATTATTTTGCATTTAGCGGCATATGTTCCAAAGTCAAAAGATGAAGACAATGAAGAATCAGCAAAAAAAGTTAATGTTAGCGGAACAATGAATCTGGTAAAACTCTTGAAGAAGGGATGCCGATTTGTTTTCATTAGTACCTGCGAAACTTATGGAATTCCGCGGCAAGGGATAATCTTTGAAACTCATCCGCAGAATCCATTATCCAATTATGGCAAAAGTAAGGTTATTGCAGAAAATTTTCTAAAAGAATACACAAAAGAGAACGATATACAATTAGTTATACTAAGATTAACAAACGTGTATGGCCCCGGAGAAGTCTTAAATCGCGCAATTCTTAATTTTATAAAGAAAGCGGTAAATAAACAAAATTTGGTAATATACGGGAATGGTTCAGACAAACGAGATTTTATTTATATTGATGATGTTGTTAATTTTATTATCGCCGCGATAGAAAAAGGGGGTGGAGTTTATAATATTGCCACAGGGAACATTTACTCTATCAAAGAAATTGCAAAAAAAGTTATTGAATTAGCCGGAGTAAATGTAGATATAGAGTTTGAAAAAAGACAAAAACCAAATGTTGACTTTGTGTTTGACATATCACGAGCAAAAGAACTTGAATACACTCCTAAAATAGACATTGACGAAGGTTTGAGAAGAGAAATAGAGTGGTTTAAGAATGAAAAATAAGGTTATTTTTTGCGATTTTGATGGAGTTATCATCGATAACTCAGATAAGCTATATTCTATTTACAGAGATTTAATGAAAGAAAAAAGAATATTATCAAAAATAGAATATTGGAATCTTAAAAAAATAAAAATTCCAGAGGAGGAGATTATAAAAAAAACATTTAATAATGAAAACTTTATACAGGGATATATGGAAAAAAGAAAAGACATGATCGAAGATGAAAAATTTCTGGAATTTGATAGATTAATTGCTAATTCTATTGAAAGTATTAAAAAATTAAAAGAAAATAATAAAGTAATTCTTCTAACCAAAAGAAAAAATAAAAATAATCTGTTCACGCAGCTAAGAAAAATGAAGATTTTAAATATTTTTGATGAAATTCTTGTTTCTGGGACTGTTTCTAAGAAAGATCTGATTTTAAAAAGTAGTTTATTCGCTAAAGATCAATCAGTAATTGTAGGAGACACAGAAGAAGAGATTAGTGTTGGAAAAAATCTTGGAATACAAACAATAGCAGTTTTAACAGGCTTACGCGCCAGAAAATTTTTAGAAAATTACAAACCAGATTTAATCATAGAAAGTATTAATGATATTAGAACTTGCCTAAAAAAATAATATTAATCTAAAAATCTTAAAAAGAAGACTATTAGATAGTTTAAATGAATAGATATACTTTATTAACAATGTAATGCTTCCTAAATTGAATATTCATTAAAACATTTTTAGAACATCAAATAATATTTCTGCAATCTCTTCAACGCCTTTGCATCCATCATCCGCAAGGAACACTGAAGACGGAAGGATTATCCCTTTTTCAAACAATAAATTTCCTACTTTTTGGCTTCCAAAAGCAAATTTCTTAAATACATCTTGGTTTCCTAACGGCCAGAAAGGTGGACGAATTACCAAACCTTTCTCTATCAATTTTTCTCCTATTTTTCTAACTTCGTCTTTTGATTTATCTTCTAGAAGCACCATGTTTAACCAATAAGAAGGATTGCTACCATCAATCTTTTTCTGCACCCTTTGTCCATCAATGTTTTTGAAAACAGATTGATATTTTTCTCCAACCATCCTTTTACGTAACAAAATCTCATCAAAGTTTTCTATTTGCGCTCTTCCAACTGCTCCTAATAAGTGGGGCATTAAATAATTCATTCCTATACCTGAATAAGAATACATTTTCCAATAAGGGTGTTCATTTCCTCTATGAGGCGATGCCCTAGTTGCCCAATAAAAAGCTTTGTCAATCAACTCTTTATTATCTGTCAAAATCAGCCCTCCCTCTCCAACCCCAATCATCTTCTCGCTTCTTACAGAAAATACTGCAATGTCTCCAAATTTTCCTACTCTCTGATCGCCTAGCTCTGCGCCATGTGCCTCACAACAATCTTCAATCAAAAAGATGTTTTCCTTCTTGCAAAGTTCTGCTATTTCTTTAGTATCTCTCGCGGGGAAGCCATATATATGTACTAACATAATTGCTTTCGGCTTCTCTTTTTTTAGAAATTCGTTTACATTATTAATATTTAAACCAAAGGATTCATTTTCTACATCTAATATTACCGGAGTAGCGCCGCACTGTATTACTGAAGTTACACACCCCGCGCAGGTAAAGTTTGGAACAACAACTTTATCATTTTTGCCGATTCCTAAAGATAAAAGAGTGGTATGCAAAGCAGCAGTTCCGCTTTGGAGAGCCAAAGCATATTTTAAACCAACCATCTGCGCAAATTTTTCTTCAAAAATTTTAGTATGTTTTCCTTTCACAGATAACCAGCCAGAATCAAGAACATCAAGAACATATTCTTTTTCTTTTCCTTTTAAGTAAGGTTCATTCAAAGAGTAACGTGCTTTTTCCATTTTTATTCTTTTAAGGGCCCCCAATAATCAGTGGCGCCTCCTTCTTTTCTACCAAACTCCTGTTCTATCTCGTTCTTTAATTTCAGAATTTCATCTGAAGAAAGATAAGGTGTTCTTACAGCACAGCGACCGTATTGTGCTTCTCCTGAAAACCAGATTGTCTTTAAATAATTTTCGTCCCAATCAATCTCGTAGTTGTCTTTGTGCTCATAAATATCAGAACCAGGATATGGTGTAAATACAGATATGTCAAAGTTATCTGGTTTTACAGATTTTAGCCATTGTTTTGTTTTTTCAACTGTTTCTCTGCTTTCGCTCGGTAATCCTATCATAAGAAAGGCTTTAACCCTAAGCCCTAACTCCTTGCAGTTTCTGATAAACTCTGTACTTTGCTCTATTGTTGTGCCTTTTCTTATTACTTTTTCGTGTATGAAAGGATCTGCTGTTTCAATCCCAACACAAATTTCAGCACATCCTGTTTCTTTAAGATATTTTAAATCGTCTCTTGTCGCTAGATTCGCTCGGGTCATACATCTGTAAGGCATTCCTAGCTGCTTTAATCCCCCGAATATTTCCATATCTCTTTTTTTGTCTATAAGAACATCATCATCGTAAATTGCAATAGAACCAAATCCATATTTGTTTTTTAGGTATTTTACTTCATCCAGTACATCATTAACACTTCTGAATCTCAATGGGCTTTTTCCTGCCTCAGATTTTGCGCAGAAAGTGCAGTGATACGGGCAATTTCCTCTTTTTGTCATTATGTTTACGCATCGTTTTCCTTCTAATTGGTATTTATATCTTAATGGATTTATTGCATCCCAATCAGGAAATAAACCATTTGGGTCTACAAATGTTTTTGAAATATGCTCTCCTTTTCTTGCGTTTGGGAACTCCTTTATGATTTGTAAAAAAGCAATCTCGCCTTCTCCTATCACAGCTATATCAAAACCCGCATTCAAACAAATTTTAGGGCTGTGGCTTGAGAATGGCCCCCCTATGACAAAAAGCGAATTCGGATTATTCTTCCTAAGTTGTTTGCTTATTTCAACAACGTTTTCAAATTGGGTTATTTGAGAAGAAAAACCAAAAATATCTGCCCGGAGGTTGTCTGGAAGTTTTCCGCCCCCTGTTAAATCATAAAATTCTACATTGGACATGCCATTCTTTCTAAGATACGATGAAATATAAATTAAACCAAGATTTGGAAAAGCAAGAGGGCATGTTAAAAAAGGGCTATCAGGCTGTATCAACGCAATTTTTGGCTGTTTATCCATTCTAATACCTACATTGTGCTTATAGTCTCCTTCCTCGGGTAAATAAAACACTTCAAGGTTATTTATAAATTTTTCGAATTTTAAAAACATATAGCAAAAACACTATAAAAAGCATTAGGCAATTCGAAAAAGAAATTTCTCCGGATGTTCTATTACAGTATCTACTACAGAAAAGAAATGCTTTGCTGAATAAGAAGCTAATGCTTTTTTCCTTGCATTTATTCCAAGTACTTTTCTTTTGTTCTTGTTTTCTGACAAATGTTTCATTTTCTTATATAGGCTATTTGTAGAATGCGCTTTGAAAAATATTCCGTCTTTTCCATTTTCGATAATCTCAATAGACCCACCATCGTCCGGAGCAATACAGGCCTTTCCGTATGCCATGGCCTGGATAAGCGTAAGAGGCCCTGCCGATTCTCTTGTTCCTGCAAAAACAAAAATATCCGCATTAACGTAATAATTGGAAAGTTCTTTATCTTTAACAAATCCTAGGAACTTTATTGTTTTCGTGCTCTCTGCTAGTTTTTTTAGCCTGGTTTCTTCAGGTCCTGTTCCCCCGATAAGAAGTTTTGTATTCTTATTTTTGTTCTGAAGCATTTTAAATGCAGTTATTATCATATTAACATTTTTTGATTTCTCAAGCCTGCAGAGAGAGAAAAAAGTTATTAAATTTCTTTTGGGCTTTTTAATTATTATCCTTTTTGTATCTATATAATCATGCAGTATCGGAAATGTTTTGTTATGCGAGGCATTTCCAAATACTACTTTTATTTTTTGTTTTACATACTCGCTTAAGGTGAGAATAATCTTTTCCTGGTTAACAATAAATTTATCTAATAACCGAAATGGAAAAAAGATTATTGATATCAATTTAAGTTTAATATAATCGTTGCTCACATATTGCGATGTCATCATTTCTTTATGATGCAGACCGTGATCAGGCTCGAAACAGAAAAAAAATGATGGCGTAGTTTTATTATTAAAAAATCTTTTAGATAAATAAACAGGGATGTTAGAAGGCCAGTTAGTTGTTATTATAAAATCGGACTTTTTGATCTTTCTCGATAATCTCAACATATCGACAAGCAAAAAAGGATTAAACTTATCTCCGAATATTGCTTTTCCAACAACCTTTCTCTTCAATGCGATAATATTGAGATCTTTCACTCCTCTGACTGTTTTTTCAAACGATTTATCAAAAACAGAAGTGTATAGATTACATTCGCCGTATTTATCAACAAAATGTTTTGCCATATCAAGAACTACTTTTTCTGCGCCGCCATATTGTGTAAAAAATGGATGTACTACACTTATTTTTTTTTCCATAAAGCATCTGTTACATATTATATTTTTATTTCTTTTGTTTTTCTTTATAAACTTTTTCCAATAGATCCCAAAACTCCCAAGAAATCACATTCCAGTCTCTTTTTTTGCGCACAGCACTAATATTTTTGTGTAAAATTGATATTTTTTTAGAATCCGATAAAAGAGATTTTATTGTATTAACCAGATCTTGTTCATTGCCTAATTGAAATGTTTCCAAAGCATTATATTTTTTCTTTAGATAAGAAAATGGAGAAACATCAGATGCAAGCACTATTCTTTTATACGCCCATGATTTAGATAAGACTCCTGATTGTGTTGAAAATTTGTACGGAAGTACCGATATGTCTGCCGCGCTCATATAATTGCTTATTTCTTCGGCGCTTAATTTTTTAGGGTACAAAAATACTCTGTCACTTAATTTGTTCTGTTTTGTTAATCTACACAAGTATTCAAAATATTTTTTGTCTTCAGGCGATGAATTCTTTTTGTCGTCATGCCAGCCCGGCCCAACAACTATAAATATAACATTTTTTGGTAGTTGTGGCATTATTTTTATTATTTCTTCATTATTTTTAGACGGTCGAATATATCCCCATGAAAGAAGTATTTTTTTATTAGGAAAACCGATTTTCTTTTTAGCTATTTTGTTGTTTTGTATTTTTATAGTATCTATATCAATCCCATGCTCGATTATTTTTATCTTGTTTTTTGGGCATCCGTATTTTAAAATATCCATTTTGGCGATAGGATTATGCACTATTACTTGTGTTCCAAAGAAAAATATGGGAAAATATAAAATTTTTAGGCATAATTGACTAAACAAAGAATATTTTCTTAGTTTGGGAATGTCGTGTATTATTGTTACTATTTTAGGCCCTTTTAATGAAACTAGGAAGTAATACAATAAAGAATAGACACCATTTATCCCAAATAATCTGCCAAAAAGATTGGTATTAAAGTGAGTTAATAAAACATCACAATTTCGGCACTTCCTTGCCTTATTTATGAAATAAAGAGGATTTTTTGTGATATGATTAGGATTATTAAGCAGTTCTATTTTTTTGTTTGCTTTTACAAGACTTCTTTGAATAGCTAAACTGTATTCTGTGCTTCCCCCGCCTCCCGGTCCTAAGGGCGCAAAAAATTTAGCGTTCATATCATTTAAATTGCTTTCTTTTTTTTAAAAAGATTATACATTAGTTATCCACAATGTTTATAAAGAAATATTTAACTGGATACATTGATTAAGATTTTTGCAATGACAAACTTCTAATAGTTTCTGCAACTCTTTTTATTTCTTCAATTGTTAATGAGCTGCTTGAAGGAAGGGTTAATCCTTGTTCATAAAGCAAATTGGATATTTTTAATTCTTGAGTATTAAAATTACCCAAAATATATTTGTCTTTTGAATAAGCAGGTTGCCTGCTTATAGGATAAAAAAAAGATCTTGTCCCTATCTCTTGATTATACAGCGCCGCCATCAATTCATTTTTTGTTATACCAAATTCAGGTTTGACCAATATGCTATACATCCAATAAACATTTTTTGCCCATGATTTGCAAAGAGGAAGAGTTAGTCCTGGAATATCCTTTAATAATGAATGATATTTCTTTGCATTTTCAATTCTCGCGTCGACTAAATCTTGGGCATATTCCATTTGTGCTAGACCAACAGCCGCATGTATATTACTCATCCTATAATTATATCCTAGCGCTTCATGAAAATACCTATTGACGTTAAACAATTTAGTGTCAGACGCGTGATTTCGAAGCGATTTTGCTCTATTAGCTACTTTTTCATTGTCTGTTACAAGCATACCTCCTTCACCAGTGGTTATTATTTTATTCGCAAAGAAACTAAAGCATCCAACATCGCCTAAACTACCCGCCTTTTTCCCTTTATATTCTGCTCCGTGTGCTTGCGCAGCATCTTCAATAACATATAAACTATATTTTTTTGCAATTTTTTTAATCTGATCCATATTTACAGGATGTCCATATATATGCACGGGAATTATTGCTTTTGTTTTTGGAGTTATTTTTTCTTCGATTCTGTCAACATCAATATTCCAAGTATCTAATTCGGAATCAACTAAAATAGGTTTCGCCCGGGAATAGCGTACAGCATTTGCGGTGGCAACAAATGTGAAATCTGGAATAATAACTTCATCTCCTTGAGTAATACCTAGAGATTCTAACGCTAAATGCAGTGCAGCAGTTCCATTAACACAAGAAACAGCAAATTTCACATTACAAAAATCTGCAAACTTCTTTTCAAATAGTTCGACATATTTTCCTTTGGAAGATATCCAACCGGTATAAAGACAATTCTCCACATATTTTCTTTCATTGCCACGGAGCGTAATTGTACATACGGGTATTGTTTTAATATTTTCTTTTTCCATATTATGTAAACCTATAGGATGGTAAAGAAGTTACTTCCCAGCCTTCTGCATTTATGGCGTCCCATGGAAAAACTTCTCCTTTCAGATATCTTCGCCATCTTTGGATATCTCGCTCTACCATCATTTTTATTAATTCATTAAAATTAACTTTTGGTTCCCAGCCCATTTTATCTTTTGCTTTTTGAGGATTTCCTTTTAATAGATGAACATCAGATGGTCTCATAAATTTCGTATCAGTTTTTGTATAGTCTTCATAATTTAATCCTGCAATCTCAAATGATTTTTTAGCAAAATCTCTGACTGTATATGCTTCATTAGTTGCGATCACATAATCATCGGGCTTGTCCTGCTGAAGCATCATCCACATTGCTTGAACATAATCTCCCGCAAAGCCCCAATCTCTTTGAGCATCTATATTGCCTAAAGTTAATTCTTTTTGCAATCCCAGTTTAATTCTTGCAACAGCATTGGTAATTTTTCTTGTTACAAATTCTATTCCTCTATACGGTGATTCATGGTTAAACAATATTCCTGAACATGCATAAAGGTTATAGGCGCTTCTATAATTTTGAACAATATAATGAGCATAAGTTTTTGCGGCAGCATAAGGGCTTCTTGGTTTAAATACAGTAGTTTCATCTTGCGGCACAGCATCGCCTACATCTCCATACATTTCACTGGAAGATGCTTGGTAAAATTTTGATTTAGGGCTTAATGTTCTAATCGTATCTATTAATCTTGTTACTCCTAACCCGGTTATATCGCCAGAATGAATTGGCTGTTCAAAAGAGACTCCCACAAAACTTTGCGCAGCCAGATTATAAATTTCATCAGGCTTTATCTTTTCTAAAAAGTTCATCATAGAACTTTGATCTGAAAGATCCAATGGAACTAATTTAATTTTATCGAATACTTCCATATCTTTTAATCTCCAAAAATTGGGCGTACTTAATCGGCGGAATCCTCCATATACGTCGTATCCTTTTTTCAATAAAAAGTCTGCTAAATATACTCCATCTTGACCAGTTATTCCTGTTATTAAAGCTATTTTCATTTTTTACATCACCAAGAGGGTGGTTTATAATTTATAAATGTTTTCAAATAAATCCCACAATTGGATACTTATATTATCCCAATCTCTTATTTTACGGATTTGTTCTACTTTTTTATTAAGATTCTTAATTCTTCTTTTGTTGTATAACAATAATTTTATTTTGTTTATCAAATCTTCTTCATCGTTTAATTTATACGTTTCTATGCTTCCATAATCTTTTTTTATTGATGGAAATGGAGGCACATTTGATGCAAGGATTATCCTTTTATACGCAAAAGACCTAGATAAAACTCCTGATTGGGTAATAAACTTATAAGGTAATATAGAAATATCTGCAGCACTCATATACAGCTCGATTTCTTTATCTGTTAGCCGTCTATCTTCAATAAAAATGCGTTTATTTAGTTTTAATCGTCTTGTTAACGCTTTTAAATAATTGCAATATTTTAAATCAACAGATGCGCGATTTTTTTTATTTCTGTTGTATACAGGCCCCGCAATAATAAATACGATTTCTTTAGACAATTTTGGCATAACCGCAATAACTTTTTCATAACCCTTAGAGGGTCGTATAAATCCCCACGCGAATATTATTTTTTTATTTTTTTTTCTAATTTTCTTTTTTGCGACATTTTTATTTTGTATTTTTATGCCAGCAACATTTATGCCATGTTCAACTTTTACTAATTTATCTTTTTTACAACCATATTCAAGAATAAGAGACCTTGCTTCATTTGTATGCACTGTTATTTTATCGCTATAAAATAAAACCGGAAAAAATAATAGTCTTAATACTTTTTGTTGAAATTTAGTATATTTATTTAATGCCGGGATATCATGAATCGTTGTCGCTATTTTTACATTAGCTAGTTTTACTAAAAAATAAAAGATAAAAGCATAAACCCCATTGACTCCAAATAGGTTTCCAAAAAGATCGGCGTTATACTGAACTAAAAGAACGTCGCAATTACTGCTCCGCAGAGCTTTTTTTATAAAATAAAAAGGATTGCTTGTGTCAAATTGGTCATTTGGTTCTATTCTGATTTTCTTGCCTCTTTTATCGAGAGATAATTTTATAGAATGACTGCACTGTGCAACTCCTCCTGTTACAAAATTAGATGGTGTAAAACATTTTATTCTCATTAATATAACCCCGCGACGTAATTTGTGTAAACTAACTCAATAATAATGAACGTCTATATGGTATTTATCTAAAAAAGTTCTAATAAAAAATTTTCCCATTTTAGTTTGGAAAGTTATAGTTACTAATTTATGTATCGGACCAAAAAAGAAAAAAAATGCTAGAAGGCCAGAAAATCTTCCAAAAGAAGGCGTCATTTTACGAGTAAAATAATGTTTTAAAACTATTTTCTCGATTTTTTGCGCTTTTTTAAGAAGGCGTATTCTTTCTTTTGCAGGAAGTTCTGGTGTTTCAAAAAAAGGTTGTCTTGAAAAATGCTCTCTATCAATAAGAGATTTATCAAGATCGCCGATTGAGTAATTATTTTTTTTAACCCATTCATAAAGTTCTGTTTTTGGAAAAGGGATAACATTATGAAAATGAACATCGGCTATTGGGAATTTTAAAGCAAGTTGAAAAGTCTCCTCCACATCTTGAACAGTTTCGTACGGAAGACCAATCATACAATAAAATTGAACATCAAACCCTACTTCAATAGCCCATTGTGCAGCTTGTTCTATGTGTTCTCTTTTTTCTCCCTTTTTAATTATTTTTAACATTTTATCATTGCCAACTTCAACGCCAATTCCTAATTGGCTAAATCCAGCTTTTCTCATAGTTTTAAGAAGCTCTAGATTTACTTTATCTGCGCGTATTCCCTGACAATAAATATCTAAATCTTTCAAACAATTTTTTTCTATTAACCTGCATAATTTATGAACTCTTTCCGGGAAGAGTGTGAAATTATCATCTACAAAAGCAAATCTTTTATGACCTTTATGATACCAATAATTAAGTTCTTTAATTACATCTTCTGGGCTTCTAACGCGGAATAGCCGACCAATAGTAGCTGCGCAAGGACAGTAAATACATTGAAACGGGCATCCTCTTGAAGTTGTAATTGGTAATTGCTCATCGTATTTTGATAATTCAAAGCGTTCGTATCTTGGAAAAGTTAGTCTATCAAGATCTTCTATAAACGGACGCAAAGAATTTTGTATTATTTTGCCATCTTTACGGTAAATCAGATTTTTTATTGTTTCATAAGGTTTTCCTTGGCATAATTCTAGCATTGCATCTTCTCCTTCCATTCGTATAGCAAAATCTGCTTTTGTTTGTCGGAGTATCTCTGCATCAATAGTAGAGACGTGGTGCCCTCCAAGAACAATCTTATAATTTCCGCCTACAATCTCATTTATGATATCATATGCAATGTCATGCCGATATGTCATTATCTGCATGCCTATTAAGTCCGGTCGATATTCTAAAATTATTTTTTTAAGATCTTTTACAGAATATCCAAGACGCATATCAAAAACCGTATTTTGTATACCATTATCTAACAAATATTGAGAAATATACCCAACCCCCAATAAGAGCACATTTTTTCCTTGATTAACACCTGGAAAAGGAGGTACTATTAACAGAATTCTTTTAAATTTCATCAAACAAAAGGTTAATTTGGCCTATTTAAATCTTTTGGACTATAAATTCTTATTGCTTATTTTATCAAAAATATCTATTTTTGCAATATTCCAAGCATTATTGCATTAGCACATTCATACGGAAAATTATATTTTTTAGAAAATGCTTCTTTTTCAGATGTTAAAATCCATTGGTTATTTAAAGAGATTCTTTTAAAAAAGTATTTTTTATGCAACCTTATTTTATTATGCTTTAAAATATAGTCCATGTACGTATTATAACCCAAAGGAACAGTAAAAATTAATTGTCCGCCTTTTTTTAAGCAGTTCTTTCTTATATTTTTAATAGCTTTTAAAAAATTTTTAGAATTTTTGGGGCGTTCATCCCACCCTACATGTTCTAGTGTTGAAATACTTACAGCAACATCACATTTTATTTTAGGGTTATAATCTATTATATCTTCATTTATCACTCTTTTCGCTTTCTCGTATTTATCAACAACGTAGGAAGTATAATTCTTATAGGAATTTAAAACATTGCCTATTTCCAGAACTATCTTTTTTTTGTTTATCCTCAAGAAATGAGTAATAAGAGGTATTTCTATAACGCGCTCACTAAAAGCAGCATCGCCTGAACAAAAATATTTGAGTCGTTTTTCATCAAAAATAAAAGACTTCCTGCCCCTAAAAAATAAAAAAGGGCGCATAGTTCTTTTATAAAGTCTGTTAAATCCAGCAAATATAACGTATACTAATCCTTTAGAGTAAATGGCTTCAATGCCTTTTTTAAAAACATAAGTCAAACTCTCTTTTTCAAAAGAACATATAAACACCGTTGGTTTTTTCATTTTAACAACTAAAAAATTTTTAATAGATTTAAATAATTATCTATACTAAGTACATAACATTTATAAAACACAATTATGTCTTTTTCAATATGAAAATTGTTTTTATATGCCAAGGTTCTCCCCACGACATTCACAAAACCTGGTTAGAGAATGTTACAAATAATTTTACTGCGTATATTCCTAATTTTATCTGTAAAATAAAGCCGCTTAGGGATTTTATTTATTTAAATTCTGTTGTTAATCAATTTTTTGCGTTACTTAAATCAATTAATACGCCAAAAGCAGATATTTATGTTGTTGAAGGATTCAAAACTATTTTACCCGCAATTTTAAACAAAAGAAAAGGCACAAAGATTATTTTGATAAATAGTGACACTTTTTTTTTAAACTATCCAAAACAAAAAGGAATAATAAAAAAGATTTATGAATGGTACATCAAAAAAGTGGATTATTTTATTTGCACTTCTTCTATTATGAAAGAAATGGCCTCAAAATACTCAAAGGCCCCTTGTTATATTGTTCATCCTTTTGTTGATACCAATAAATTCAAAAATAAAACAGGCAATTTAAAAAGTTCAAACATATGCACCATCTCTACTGCAAGACATTCAAAAGGCGCAGATATAATGCTTGATTCTTTTAAGAAATTTAATAAAAAATTTCCTAAATCTAAATTATTTGTATGTGATTGGGGAGAATACGCAAGAATTCTTAAAAAAGAAAATAATGTGATTACTCCAGGTCTTTGCGATCCTGTGCCTTACTTGAATAAAAGCGGGTTGTACCTAAATGCCGCCCGTCTCGAGCCTTTTGGGGTGAATATTATTGAAGCTATGTACGTTGGTATTCCTCCAGTCATTTCAAAATATTGCGGCGCCAAAGATATCGTTGAACAAGTAGATAAATCTCTTATTTGTGAATTAGATGCTGATCTTATTGCAAATCGTCTTATTAAATTACAAAAGAATCCTAACAAGAAAAAGAAACTTGGAGAAAAATGCAAAAAAGTGGCTTTAAAATATAACAAAGAAAGTAGTGTTAAGAGGTTTAAAGAAGTATTTTCAAAAATAATTAAGATAGATAATAAAAAAAGAAATTTTTAAATATAAATGCAAAGTTTAGTTTATAAAATTGTTAAAAGGCAAATCATATGTACAAAGTCGATGAAGAAATATCAATACGTAAACTAAAGAAAGGAGATGAAAAAAGATTGCTGAATTTCTATTTAGCTTTCTCTGGTAAAGATAGATTTTTTTACCAGCCTTGGCCTTTTACACTTGAGGCAATGGCAAGTCATATTAAAGAAACATTTCAGAATAAAACTATTAGTTTAGTTGCAGTTAATAAACACCAAAATATCGTTGGACACACTTTTGTACAAAATATTAATCAAAGCAGGGCACCAAAATTGCCGCCTATATCAGGTTTGCTTAGATTTAGAAATATCCCAAAAAATGTTTACAATTTCGTTAGTTGGACTATTCTATTTTCTCTAAATCATCCTCAAAAGCCATGGTTCGGAATCGGCGTGCATAGCTCTGCCCAAGGAAGAGGTCTAGGCAAAACATTAATGCGTTTAGTTTTCGAAGAAGCTAAGAGATTAAATGTGCCCTTGATTACTTTGGCAGTTCACAATACCAATACAAAAGCAATAAGTTTATACCAGAAACTGGGTTTTAATATAATCAACAAAAATAAAAAAGCAAGAAATTTATGGGAAAAAATAAAACTTATTATCATTAACAAAATATTTCGGCGAGATAAAAAAGATTTAATAGAAATGGAAATTTTATTAAAGAATGTATCGTAATAGACATCAATAGTATCTTTAAAGGAAAAATAAATAATTCTTGTACAGCAAACAAAAGCAAACGTCCATAACGTTTATAAACAGAAAAATAATTTAAAAAATGTAAAAAGACAAAGACAAAAATGAAAAAACAACCTAATGTTTTTTGTGTGCTTGTGGACGGCAACAGAGCAAAGCCAGGCAAGGATATGCATTCTAGGTTAAAGGCTTTTGATACATTAGGAAAAGAAAACATAAGTTTTAAGGAAGTTATAACTTCAGCATCATCTACTCTGATGTCTTTTGCAGGGATAATAACCGGCAGATTTGCTTATGGATTATTTCCTTGTTTTTTTGATTTCAGTAATCATCGATTCAAAGAAGATAATTATTTCAGAAGATTCAAAAAAGCAGGGTATAATGTCCAAAGTCAGGTGTTTTATAATACAAATCGTCTTTATTTTCAAGATGAGATTAACGCCCGGCAGATTAAAGATAGAACAAAATGGTTCAATCATGATGAAATGTTCGAAGAATTTAAATTTTTAGTTAACAATAACTGGGATAAAAAAAAGCCAAACTTCATCTTTTGCCATGCCGGTTTTTACGAAAATGGAGATAAATTAGTTTCGGATATTGTGAATTTCTTAAAAGATAAAAGATTATATGATGATTCTATTTTTATTCTGTCTTCAGATCACGGTTATATCGATTACGGTAAATTTCATTATTTAGGCTGGCTTCTGCACCCAAAAGTTCATTCTCTTTATGTTGACGAGGATACTTTAAAAACAAATTTAGTTATTCATCTTCCTAAATCAATATCCAATATAAAACATAAAGTAATCAACAATCCTGTTTGCGTGATTGATATTTTTGAGACTGTTCTAGACTATTTAAATATAAACAGGAACATAAAAATAGGAAATATTCCAAAAAGGGCTATTTCTTTCAAAGATCTTATAGAAAAAAATGATCAAAAAATTATTAAAAAGGCGAATAACCGCTTAATTCGTTCAGATACCCGATATTTACTACAGAATTATAATCAAACCTCTATACGAAACAAATTCTATAAGCTAATTCGCGGAGAAAAAAGAACTAACTTTTATAAATTAAAGAAGGGCAAAGAAATTCATATAAAACACCCATCGCTGTATGAAAAAAAACAATATAAAAAATTTAAAAACTTTTTAAGAAAAGTAGAAAAAGAATCTCGCGGCCATATTATAACAGGTATTGATTATTTATACAAAAGATCAAAATTGAGTAAATTAAAAAATAACAAAATAGGGATATACAATTTTTCAAACAAGATATTAATCCGATATCTAAAAGATAAATTATCAAAAAACAATAAAGTGCGCGTGTTATGCGCTAAAAAAATAAAAAATAAACATCAAGATTTTGATTTCATATTATTTGTTGTAAACAATTCTGATTTTTTTCATTACATAAGTATTTTAGAGTTTTGCAAGAAAAAAGGAATAAAAACTTTATTGTTCAATCTAGGTTTAAATGAAATTAAATACGGCAAGTATGCTTTTTGGAATGATATTTATAATCAGGTATTTGTCATGAATAAAACTCACAGTTTTATTCTTAAAATGGCTCTACTGGCAATATTAACCGGCATTAAAATAGAGTCATGGATAAGTTTAAGAAGTAATAAAAATTGTTATTTACCAGTTTAAGGCATACAAAATGAATATAGCTTTTCTTACAAAAGAATATCATCCCAGCACAGTGGATGCAGGTTTTACCACTCTTTTAAATTTAGCTAAAGAGTTTAAAAGACAGGGAAATACTGTTGTAATGATTAGCGGCCGGGAAAAATACACGCAACATAAGAATATTCTTCCTGCAAAAAAAAGATTTGAATTAGTTGAAGGAATTCCTATCTTTCGTCCATATAAATTTCCCCAGTTTAAGACAAATGTATGGATTTTAAACCCCTCCTTGTTTTTTAACCGATTTTTTGCCGCGCCCGCGGGATTAAGATATGTTCAAAAAAGGCTGAATTTAAAGTTTGATATAATTCATAGTTTTAGCTCCGCACCGATACTCGTATTAAATAATATTCTGGCAAAAAGTTTTTCTAAAAACGCTAAAAAAGTGCACACAATTAAATCTTCTTCTGTTTTTGATAACTTTTCATTTAAACTACTTAATCTTAGCGATGCGGTTATTAGCTCTTTAGAACTATTAAAAAAGGAATTTATCAAAAAAGGATGTGAAAAAAATAAAATAACGATCATTAATTCGCCAATTTATATTAAAAACTTCCGCAAAAAAAACAAAACCGGTTTAAGAAAAAAATATGGATTTAATAAAAAAGATAAATTGATTTTATATTATGGAAATAGAGTTCATTCTAAAGGAACAGATATTATTCTTAATTGTATTGATTATTTGCCAAAAAATAAAAATATTACGATTTTAATGATTCATCCGACTGTTTGGCCCAAAGAATACACAGAATATCTAAAAAAGAAGAAGAACAGAACAATAATCAAGTTGATGGTTAAAAAAATTAATGTTGCTGATTATCTCAGCATGGCCAATGCAGTAATCTTTCCTTATCGGAATTTACAAGCAACAGAAGCAAATCCATTATGCTTACTAGAAGCAATGGCATGCAAAACACCAATTGTTACCACAAGCATTCCTGAGATAAACGAACTGGTTACAGATTATAAAGATGTGCTTATGGCCCTCCCCAATAATCCTAAAAGTTTGGCTGAAAAAATTTTAGAAATGATAAATAATCCTGAACTTCAGAGAAAATTAACAAAAAATGCATATAAAACCGTTAAAAAATTTGATGTTTCAATTATTGCAAAAAAACATTTAGAACTTTATAAAAAATTGTTAAAAAAAGATGTCTGACATAAGTTTAGATATCTTATTTAATGTTTTATCGACGTTATCCGATTTAATTTTGATTGATTTGACTTTTTTGTTTATATTCAAAAATAATTTTTTCTGCCGGTATAAATCATTTATTGGATGCTCTTTTTTTCGTTTATGAAGCTCTTTTGGATGATTATACAAGTATATAGTTAAGGATGGCTTTGGAAAAAATAAGAACATTATTTTTTTGAAAAACATAGGCACATGAGCCATGAGGAGGATATCTGTTGAATACCTATCTGTTATAACAATTTGTGTAGTTTTTCTTTTGGGCCATATTGTTATCCAATATCTTAAAAATAAGTCAAATGCAAATATTGGCGCAGCAAGAGTGTGCATTATTTTTGTAAAAATACTATTTTTATTAGTAAAATTTATTTTTTTATTGTTTTTTTGTGGTTTATTCGTTATTCGTATATATCTTCTGCCAAAAAATTGTATTGGAAGAAGATTATTTCTCCCTCGACCAGTATAAATCAAAGTATTTGTTATCAAGCTGTTATCTAACCTATATTTTAAGAGTTTTGCCATGGTTGTTTTGCCTGTTCCGTCCATGCCTATAAAACTAAGTAAAGGAGCATTTCTAAATAAACGATATACCGCCCAGAAATACATATGTATTTTTGTTTTTAATATTCCCAAACTTCTATTTAAATTATAGTAATAGAACTGTTTTCTAAATTTTGATCTCAATTTTTCTAGTTTTTTATATTTTTTAGTTTTAAGGTAGCCTAATATTTTATTTGAAAAGGCGTAATTAGATTGTTCGATTAATTTTTTGTTTAAATAATCCCAGTCTAATTGTTTTTTAAGCAGACTATTTATTTTTTCGCGATATTTTTGTTTGATTTCATGCGAATCAAGAAATGAATGCAATAAAAGTATAAGAATCTGATCTTCTTTTGAAGGCACATATATTTCTTTAACTTGTTTTCGTCTTTCAAATATTGAGTTAGAATCCAGATAAAATATATTTGCGCCGGATACTCCTCCGGTATGAAGATGAAATGATAAAAATTTTCCATTTGTGTACTTAACAAATCCATAATGTCCCGCCGAGGGACATAACAATAATTTAGTAAATCCTTGATTTGATAATAAACGTATGACTTTTCTTTTATTATCTGACCCGATAAGAATATCTACATCCTTTTCCTGATAAGGCTTATTTTGAAGTATTCTTTCAAAGTTGCGTATCACTACATAGTCTATTTTTTTGCTGGCAATTAATCTGAGAACTCTATGAACTTCTTTTGTTATTTTCATATAAATAACTTGTCTTTATCGTCTTATAAAATTAATGGATTTATAATCAAAAGGTTTATAAATCAAATTTGAATCAAAAAGCCTTGGGGAGTGTATATGTGGTATATCAAAATAAGCGATAAAAGTATTAATTTGACTTATGTATTTCTTATAATATTTCTTCTTTTCGGATTTTATTTAAGAGTATACAATATTAATTTTCCTTCTATCGGCTATCATAATATGAAAGAGAATGAATATCTCGATCCCGCATATAATTTCTATAGAGAAGGTAATTTTTTGCACAAAAGGGCTTTTGCTTTCTATGGTCTGGATGAATTAACTCACGGAGAAAAAGGAGTTATTCCATATCACGAGGAATACAGCCAGGTTCCTATGGTTTCATATATTATTTTTGTTTTTTGGAAAATTTTTGGGATTAATCTATGGCTGCCTCGTCTTGCAATGATTTGTTTTATGACAGGTTCCATAATTTTATTATATTATATTGTAAAACAATTGACTAATAATGAATATCTTTCTTTATTAAGTTCATTTTTTTTATCATTTATGCCTTTAGGAATTTATTTTGGAAGAAATATTCAGCCAGAATCTCCTGCTTTGTTCTTTATTTTACTGGGAAGTTTGCTTTACTTGAAATGGACTGAAATATTGAAATTAAAATTTGCATTTTGGTCTATGCTAGCGGTAGGTATTGCAGGCTGTTTCAAAGCCACATACCTTATAATTCTTGTTCCTTTTGTATTTGTTTTTCCGTATTATAAAATTCTTGCAATGCTTAGAGAAAAAAGAAAAAACTTCTTTTACAGCGCATTGTATGGTTTTTTGGGTTTTTTGCCATGTATTTTTTTAAATTTATTATTTGAAGTGACTATGCTGGATGCATCTAAGAGCAATTACAGTGTTGATTTATTTAGAGTTTTTGGATCTGAGTACTGGATTACAAGAATTCCCGCTATCAAATCGTACATTGCCGATAATTATACTTGGTGGTTTTTTTGGTTTGCATTTGTCGGCATTATTTTTGCGGCGGTAAAGTATAAAACTAAATTTGCAAGATTTATGATTGGCTACCTTTTGGCATTCGTTCCGTATGTTATGATTATTTCAAGCAAATTTGCCGGCCACAGTTATTATCAAATGCCTTTTCTGCCATTGGTTTGTATTTCGGCGGCATATTTTTTCTATACTTGCGGTTTACTTCTAAAACGAATTACCAAAATAAAAATATTACAGTTCGCTCCCTTGATAATTCTGCTCTTTGCTATAGGCAGTGTTCAAGCTGCAAATAATCGCGTATGGGATACTAATTTTTATGGACAAGATGTAATCGGCGAATATATCCAAAAGCAAACAGAATGGGGCGATAGAATTATAGCATTTACACATTCTCAGGGAATGGCTGTTTGTTCCTATGCAAAAAGAAGCTGTGGCGGCGCCGGAAATCTTACTGACTTTAAGTATAAGGAAAAAGTTTTTAATATTGATTTTGTTTATATTGATATGAGCCAATTCAATAACTTTAAAAACAATAATGAAATGTTTGAATACATCTCGGGTAATTATAAAATAGATTTGATTGGCCTCATCAAACAAGAAGACAAATTTGCGCCAATTCAAATGCTCTTAAAAAAGGGAGGAAAGTTTAATATGAGCGAGATTGAAACCAGGCGTCCATTGTTAAAGAAGACTTACGATATCAAGCGAGGAAAAATAGAATATTATTGGATTAAAAATGATTAGTAAAATTTCGATTATTATTCCGGTATACAATGAAGAAGGCAGAATGTCTTCTTTTTTTAAAGATTTAAATGAATACTGTGTAAAGAATCTTAAGAAATATGAGATTATTGCAGTTAATGACGGTTCTAAAGACAGGAGTTTGGATATTCTTAAAGATATGAAGTATAAAAATTTAAGAATTATTTCGTATACGCCAAATAAAGGCAAGGCAAATGCAGTAAGAACAGGTGTATCTGCAGCAACCGGTAGCCATCTTTTATTTATAGATGCTGATGGGGCTACCGCCCCAAAAGAGATTTCAAAAATGCTTTCTTTATTTAATAAATATGATGTTGTTGTGGGAAGTAGAAATCTCAAGGAATCAAAAGTAGAAAAGGACTTTACAAGAAGAATTTTGAGTTTTGGATTTAATAATTACGTCAGCATTTTATTTCAGACATCGTTTTCAGATTATCTTTGTGGATTCAAAGGCTTTAGAACAGATATTGCTAGAAAATTATTTAGTAATCTTAAATCAGAGCGTTGGATTTTTGATGTCGAGCTTTTTCACAGAATCAAAAAACACAAAGTATCCTATAAAGAAGTGGCAATTAAATGGACGCATCAGAATGATTCTAATATGAAGACAATTGATGTTGTTAAGATTTTTTTTCAATTGCTTTTTTTAAGATTTCGAATTTAAATTGCTTTTTTTAAGTATTTTTTCAATTCTTTTATATCTATCAATCTAAGTAAATATGCTAAAATCAAATAAATAAGTCCTGCTAAAAATACCGTTATTATTAGCTCTATCCATATATTTGTGGCTAATACTATTTTCATTGCAAAAGCAATAAATAAGAAAACCAGTCCAATTAGAAATGTTTTTGCCCAGGCAAATAAAGGAAACTTAAAATGAATATATCTCGCAACAAAAATTGTTGATATCAACAATAGTGCAAGATAACTGATAGCAGTTGCTATTGCCGCCCCATTTATTCCCAGCATTGGAATTAATAATAAATTTAATAAAATATTTAATCCCGCAACAATTAAAAATGCTTTTGTTACTGCGGCGGGTCTTCCTATTGCTGCTAAGACTGTATTATTAATTGTAGCAACTAATAAAAATAATATCCCGACTAATAAAATTTGAAGTGCTAGACTGCCGGCAACATATTCTATTCCAAAAAGGATTTTGATAATTAATGAAGAAAAAACTAGTACAGTTAAAAAAGCAGGAATTGTTATTACAAACGAATACTTATAAAGCAAATTTATCCCTTCTGAAAGTTTTTTTTGGTCTTTTTTCGCCCATAGTTCTGAAACAAGAGGATATAATATAGGGGATATTGCTTCACTAAAGAATAAAAATAATAGGGCTGTTGGCAAGACTACATTATAAATCCCTACTTCAGTCAACGATGTAAAATATGTTAACATTAACGTGTCTATTCTTGCGATTACTTTTGCACCTATGTGCGCAAGAGCTATTGCTATTCCAAACAGATATAATTGCTTGGTTACCTTTTTCATATTTTTAATTCGGTATCCGAAAAAAGAAAAGGCACTGCTCGCAAATGGAAGAAATATTAGAAATATCGCTAGCCAAGATAGAGAATATGCAATAACAGGCGCGAATAATGAATATTCAAACGCGAAAAATATGATTATTGTCAACAAAGCAATTCCTAACCGCATTGGCTCCATTAATGCAAATGTTTTGATTTTTTGCAGACCTTGGAATATATTTCTTAAAAACAAGAATAATGCACTAAAAAGAATATAAGCTATGAAAAAATATATTATATAGAGCGCGCGTTCATCTTTAAAATAATTTTGCGCAAGAAACGGCGCTAAAAGATAAAGCACAACTCCAAATATTGCAGATAGTATTAATAAGGATAAAAATACTGATACAATTCCTGTTTTTATTGCATTAAATTTTTTCTTCGCTTTGAATTCTGCAAGATGTTTTACTAAGGCGCTTCCTAGCCCTAAGTCTCTAAAAAATAATAAAAAACTTATAAAGGCAAACACTGCAAAAAACAATCCATAATCTTCTACACTTAGATTTCGTGCAAGAATTATCCGTATAAAATAGCCTAAAAAAGCGGTTATTATTGATGCAATAAATACAAACAATGACCCTCTTAATGCTCTCTTTGTGTAACTCATAGATTAGTAAAAATTAATAATCGTTTATAAATCATGCGTTTATCTAATCTGCATTAACATGTGCCATAAAACATCTGAAGTAATCAAACGTGGGTTATTTTTCATTCTCTGTAGATTAAATCCTTCTGCAACTATTTTTTCTACATCTTCTTCTGTAGAAATCCCCACATCTCTTAATCGGGTTTTAAGTCCTATTTTTTGCATTAATTCTGTTAATTTAAATTTCGCAAGGCGTGCTTCTCCTGATGCCCCTAGAAAATCACATATTTCTTCTATTTTTTTAGATACATATTCTACGCCTCTAGAATCAATGCAATCTTCATTTGTTACTTTAAAATTATACAACAAAATAGAGGGTAAAGTTAGTCCAACTGCTTGTCCATGGGCTACCTTAAAATGAAAAGTCATTGGATAAGATATTGCATGTGGAGCAGTTGTTTTTGCTTCATTTATTGCTTTTCCTGCTAAATTAGATGCTAAAGCCATACCTTCTCTAGATTTCGGCGATGGGTTATTTACAGCATCTATCAAGTTATCCATTACTAAGTATATTGTATTCGCCGAATATCTTTGTGATTCCTCTGTTGAGTTTACGCTCCAATAAGCTTCTATTGCCTGTGATAACGCATCCATTCCTGATTCTGCAGTTATTTTTCTAGGCAAACTATGTGTTAATTCAGGATCAATAATAGCAAAATCAGGCAACATAGATTGATCTGCTAATGAATATTTTGTTCCAGCAACGTATATTACCGCAAAATGTGTTGCTTCGCTTCCAGAGCCTGCTGTTGTTGGTATTGCTACTAATGGCTTGCCTTTGTATTTGATTTTTCTTTTTCCGCGTATATATTCCTCGGGATTTTTTGATTGAACCGAAAGAGAATTGATTGCTTTTGCAGTATCAATAACACGCCCGCCCCCTACCGCCATAACCATATCATATTTCCCTTGGTTAAATAAATTAATACCTTTTTCTATGTCTCTTAAATTAGGATTTCCATTAAAATCAGAAAAATTGGTAACATCATATCTTCTTAATAGATAATCTAATTTGGATTTTGCTTCTGAGGATTCATAAGACTTTTTTCCAGTTACTAAAAATATATTTCTAGCTTCAATATCTTGTAATACATGTTCTACATGTATTATTCTGCCATTTCCAAAATATTCCTTCTGTTCCATTTTTCCCCACCCTGCCTCTTTAAAAACTCCATAAAAGCTTTCTTATTGTCCTTTGGTGTTGTTGTAGGCCTTCCTAAGTCTTTTCTTGCGCCTTTGTTTATTTTTATTTCAAGTAATGCCGGCCCTTCACATGTTTTCAACAATTGAATTTTTTCTTTAATATCTTCTATTTTCTCAGCAGACTTTACATTTTGATACCCGCATGCTTGGGCAATTGCAGGAAAGTCTACTTCAAATCCAACAGTTGGCTGTCCTCCAACAGAATCATGCGCTCCATTATTAAAGACTACGTGCTTAAAGTTCTTTGGAGCTTTTGAACCTATAATCGCCAATGAACCCGTATGCATTATTACTGCTCCATCTCCATCAAAACAATACACTTGTCTGTCAGGTTTTGATAAAGCAATTCCTAAAGCAATTTGTGAAGCATGTCCCATTGAACCTACTGTTAAAAAATCTTTTTCATGACCTTGTTTTGATTCTTCTCTGTATTCAAAAAGTTCTCTTGATGTTTTTCCTGTTGTTGAAATAACAATATCATTCGGATTTAATTGATCTAGTATTAATTTGATTGCTTGTTCTCTGTTTAAATCATAGAAAGTCTCTAATTCTGTTTTCAAAGAATAAGATTCAAATGTTCCTTTTTTAATTATAAGAGCATACGGCGCATTATTTTCGGCCATGTAAGTTACAGCACAATCTATTATTTTCGCTGCTTCTTCCATGTCATCTGGAAGAATCGCATATTCTATTCCCATTGTTTCTAGCAAAGCTAATGTTATTTTTCCTTGTTTTTTATGCTGTGGTTCGTCTTTTTTTCCTGGCTCTCCCCTCCAGCCCACCATCATCAATAAAGGTATGCTGTATACATCTGAATCTGCTAAAGATATTAATGGATTTACTGCATTTCCTTGTCCTGAATTCTGCATATAAACTAATACCATTTTTCCTGTTGCTAAATAATATCCTGTTGCAAGAGCGATTGCTCCGCCTTCATTTGCTGTTATTATATGATTTTCTGTCTTTGCATTATCAGTTATATAAGCACAAAAATCTTTTAAAAGAGAATCAGGCACCCCTGCAAAAAAATCTATTCCTTTTTCATTCAATTTGTCATAAAATTCTTTGCAGTTTATCATTTTTTATTAATTAACTAAAAAAAATTGGTTTCTTGTTTTAATCTTTCAATTTTTTCTGGATTAGCTTCAAGAAGAACATTTACAATTTTTTTATACATTGCAATTCTTTTCATTCCTCCATTTACTAAAGCCTGTCCTAATAATGATGGTAGTTTTCCTTGAGAATGTGCTTTTCCATGGTATCTCCACATAATATCTTTTGATCTTTCTTCAAAGTTTTCATCAAATTTATCTGCATTAAAATGTGGCTGTCCTTTCTCCGTATAATCTGATATAGTTAGTAATAATAGATTTAATCTGTCTTTTCCTTCTAAATAACTATTAAATTCTCTTTCAATTTTTGGATAACTTAATGGTCCATCTCCCGTTAGAATTTGTTTCATTCCAATATATGCTTCTTGTTTAGGAAAATCAACTCCCTCAGCCAGCAAATTAATTGCTCCTAAATAATCACTATGCATTGCTGCTTCATCTGCCATTCTTTTAAATCCTAATTTTTTTGCTAAAACAAATTCATCAAATTCTTTTGATTGCTGTCCACCAATTGCATAATTACTAAAAGTTGCATTTAAATCATGAACAAGACCTATGGCATATGCAATATCTGGATGTGGCAATTTTAGTTGGCCTTTGTGAATTTTGTCTAGAACTATTACTAAACTTCTTAATATGCCTGCGGTATTAGAAATGTGCGCTAAATAATTTCCAGGATTGCCTATTTGTGTTCCTTGACTATAAACTAAATCTTGTAATTGTCCAAATGTTATTTTTGTTGTATCTGTTTCGAATTGATGAAAAATATCTA
>JAFGHW010000047.1 GCA_016929895.1 Candidatus Woesearchaeota archaeon | reverse complement strand
TTCCAGTGGTGTTAAAGGCAACAGTCCAGATACTGCCCACCATAGGATAAGACTGAACTGTTAACACCTCTATGTTTGCACCGCCATAACCAGAGAAATGACTTACAGTAAAAGTAATATGACTCTCATTTTTTTCAAAAGGAATGTCTGTTTTTATCCATTCTCCCTGACAAATAAACTCAGTTAAATTAAAATCAGAACATTCCATAATAGTATTAATACTTTCTTGGACTGGCAAAGATATTACTGCCTCTTCCATGTCAATTGAATCTGCAGCAAACACATCTGTTTTGATTTCAGAATCATTAATTGAATCAATTTTTGCCTGGATTTGAGAAGTATTAGCTCCTTTAATCACTGCTTTTGCATTTGCTTTAGTTACTTCTATATCCAATTTTTCATCATCTCTGTCAATAAAAGAAATATTAGCTGGATTTCCTTCATTATCCTCTATACTGACTTCAGGAATTTCCTTGCCAAATTCAAAAACTTCTGAGGTTGCACCAATGTGCAATTTGAATTTAGGAATCACCTGATTAATTCTATAAACAACTAATGTAACATTTTCATAAGCAGAAGAAAGATTTGAACTCAATTCATAACCAACTTCTCCATCAATCCAAATAGACTGAGGAGAAACTGAATCATGATAAAAACTCAAAAACAAGCCGGTCTCGTTTTTTATAATATAATTAAAATAAGTTTCAAAATCCAATTCATCATGGACTTTTTTACCAACAAACTTAGAATCTTTATCCTGAATTGTATCTCCTTGATTAAATGATGAACTTGTTTCTTCAACAATTATTCTAATATCCTGAGTTACTATATTCATGTTATCTGAAGCAGTAATTGTTAAAATCCTTTCACCCACAAAATTCTGGTCAGGCTTAATAGTTAATACGCTTTCCTCTAAAGACACAGAGAAACTGCTGGGTTGAGTTGCCAGATAGCTTAGAACATCTTGGTTTTCGTCAAAGAAGTATTGATTCAAATCAATAATTAATTCAGCATTCTGCGCCGTATAAAATTCTGTAGAATTATAAATCCATTCAGGAGGAAAATTGGTTTGATTTGATTCATTATACGTTGTTAAACCAGTCGGGTTCTGAACAAAGGCAAAATACATATACCCAAAACTAAACAGAATAGCCAATACTAGCAAAATTAGGAAAACATGATAGTTCTTACTATTCTTGTTTTTTACCATTTCCTAAAATAGCTAGAGCAAGCACTATTAGTCATACATACAATAATAACTTTAACTAACACTCTCTATCTACCCCTTTTGTTTTATTACACCCAACCCTATATAATAATATTAAGAAATTTCAAATTCTAATATATAAATGTATCGGAAATTGTATATAAATAGAAACCGAAAGGTTTATATATGAGTAGTCATTATGTAGTAGTAAAATGAGCAGAGAACTAGACAGAGCATTCATGAAATATATCAGAAAAAAAGACCCTGAACTATTTGAAAAAGTACAAAAAGCAAGCGAAGAAAACAATATTTCTTATCTAAACGCATTTGATATACTATATCCTAATTTCAATCAAAGAACACAATTAGAAAAAAAATTAAAAGAAATACAGGCAAAAATAAAGCAAGACCATGCAGGAGAAGCTCAAACAATAGAAGACAAACCATCTGAAACAAAAACAATACCTGCTGAAAAAATTCCATTAACAGAAGAAGAAAAAGAAATAAACATATTCGCGCACTTTCAAAATCAAGACGAAAAACCAGACCCTTTAGGCAGTATGCTTTCCAAAAAAACAGAAATAAATTCTCCTGAAAAACAAAAAAAATACGAAATAATAAAAAAACTAGGCGAAGGCGGAATGGGAATCGTCTACAAAGCAAAAGACCACCTAGGAAGAGAAGTCGCACTAAAAAAACTAAAAAAAATGCACGAACAACTAATAAAAAGATTCATACACGAAGGAAAAACAACAGCACACCTACAACACCCAGGAACACCACCAGTACACGACTTCATCGAAGAAGAACTAACACTAGACATGGAATATGTCAGAGGAGAAAATCTACTAGACATAATACAAAACAAAAAACAAAACAAAAAAGGATACCAAAAAAAATACAACACAAATGAAATGCTAAGAATATTCATAAAAGCATGCGAAGCAGTAGCATACGCACATTCTAAAGGAACAATACACAGAGACATAAAACCAGAAAACATAATGGTCGGACAATTCGGAGAAGTAAAAGTAATGGACTGGGGACTAGCCAAACAAATCGGAAGTGTTGAAGATGTTGTAAAAGACAGCATAATACCAAATAAACAAAAACCAGAACTAACACTGGACGGAAGCGTAATGGGAACACCATACTACATGGCCCCAGAACAAGCAGAAGGCCAATTAAATGAAATAGACAAACAATCAGACATATACTCACTAGGAGCAACACTATTCCAAATGCTAACATACAAACCAGCTTTCGAAGGCAAAAACGCCCAAGCAATATTACATAAAGTAATACTAGGCCAAAGAAAAAAAATGACCAAACAACCAAAAGAACTAAAAGCAATAACAGAAAAAGCAATGGCTCTAGAAAAAGAAAACAGATACACAACAGCAGAAGACCTAATACAAGACGTTCAAGCATACCTGGACGGAGAAAAAATAAGCGTATGCAAATATGGACTTTTAGATAATATTAAAAGAACAGTAAAAAAATACCCGACACAATTCATAGCAAGCGGAATAGTATCACTTGCACTATTAATCGGAGGAGGAATTGCAGCAAATGCAGACAGACAAGCAGCAACAGCAAAAGCAAAAACAGCACAAGTTGAGAAAGAGAAAGTTGAGTTAGAAAGAAAAAAAACCGAAGATGAGTTATCGGCTGTAATTGCCGCAAGAAAGGCAAGAGATAAATCTAATGATTTAATACAAGAAGGATACATATATCATACTAATGAAGAATATGATAAGGCTATTGAAATATTTACCGAAGCAATTAAAGCAGATGAAACATTTGGAGAAGCGTATTTTAACCGAAGTTCTACCTACCGAAAAATTGGAGAAAAGAAAAAAGCATTAGACGATGCGCTAGAAGCAACTAAAAGAAATCCTGAAAATACACTCTATAGATCATTGCATGCGCATACTTTAGAAGAATCTGGAGATATTGAAAATGCAGAAGATGAATTCAAAAAAATAATATCAGAATATTTTTTTAAAAAATTATATAATACAGAAAAATCTGAACAGGTACAAGAACTTTTCTCTGAAACAAACATAAATCCTTTAATAATTTTAAATATTGGTTCTTTTTATTCACGAAGAAACAATCCAAATAAAGCATTAGAATATTATAAGGTATATGCGAAAATAATGCCCACTGATGGCAGAGCTTATCGCTCAATGGCTAATGAATATAATACGTTAAAGGATTATAAGCATGCAAAAGAAAATGCAACAAAAGCTATAAAAGAAGTAGAAAAAAAAGATTTTAAAGCATACTACGAACTAGGTGCGGCAATGTACTCTACTGGAAAATATGATAAAGCAGAAGAATACCTAAAAAAAGCCAGAGAACATAGAAATGACAGAAACAAAGAAATCGATTTCATGCTGAATGAGTTAGATAAATTGAA
>JAFGHW010000004.1 GCA_016929895.1 Candidatus Woesearchaeota archaeon | reverse complement strand
GGTATTGGTATTATGAATACTATGTATACTACTGTTTTGGAAAGAACACGGGAAATTGGTATTATGAAGTCTATTGGTGCGACTAATCGTAATGTTTTATTGTTGTTTTTGATTGAATCAGGTATATTGGGTTTTTCCGGAGGATTGGTTGGTGTTTTTTTGGGTTTTTTGATTTCAAAAGGCGGGGAATTTATTGCTATTAAAATGGGCGTTGAGTTTTTCAAGTCTAGTTTTTCATTATTTTTGATTTTTGGTTCATTATTGTTTAGTTTTTTGATTGGCACTGTTAGCGGTATTTTGCCTGCTCGCCAGGCTTCTTTATTGCAGCCAGTGGAGGCGTTTAGGAAATGATGCAGTTTATGGTGCTGGTGCGTGAATTGCCGATGAAGCGATTGAGGCACACTAAGCGACCCGAGCGTAGCGAGGTTGAGAGGCAGATGAGGCTTCGCACCAGCACAAAGAAGAGAGGTAAGAATGCTTAAAGATTATGCTATTTTTGCATTAAAATCATTTAAATCCAGAAAATTAAGGACTTTTCTTACTATGCTTGGTATTTTTGTTGGTATTGCTGCTGTTGTTAGTTTAGTTTCTTTAGGTCAGGGTTTGCAAAAGGCAATTACAGAGCAGTTTGAATCTTTAGGAACTAATAAGTTAATGGTTATGCCCAAAGGCGGTTTTTATGGTATGGGCAGTAGTGTTGTTTTGGATAAGGATGATTTGAAAGTTATTAAAAATGCTCGTGGTATTCGTAATGCTGGTGGTTTTGTTACTAAGGTTGCCAGTGTTGAGTTTGGTAATGAAAGAAAGTATTCGTGGATTTCTGGTTTGCCTCAGGATGATTCAAAAAGAGTTATTTCTGATATTAGTAGTTTTAAGATTGATAAAGGAAGGGATTTGAAAAAAGGCGATTCTTATAAGGCTGTTGTTGGTTATTTATTGACTACTGGTGATTTTTTTGATAAAAAGGTCAGGATTGGTGATAAGTTAATTGTGGAGAATAAGAAGTTTGAGGTTATTGGTGTTATTGCGCCGATTGGTAATCCACAGGATGATTCTCAGTTATTAGTTACAATGGATGATGCTGTTGAATTGTTTGGCGGCAAAGAAGAATATGCTATGATTATGGCTGAGGTTATTGAGGGTTCTGAGCCATCTGTTGTTGCAGAGTCTTTGAAAAGGACTTTGAGAAGGCATAGAGGTTTGAAAGAGGGCGAGGAAGATTTTTCTATCCAGACTTTTGAGGAAATGCTTGAATCTTTTAGTAATGTTTTTTTGATTGTTCAGGCTGTTTTGATTGGTATTGCTGCTATTAGTTTATTAGTCGGTGGTATTGGTATTATGAATACCATGTATACTTCTGTTTTTCAGAGAACTAATGAGATTGGTATCATGAAAGCTATTGGTGCTAGGAATTCTGATATTTTGAAGATTTTTCTGATTGAAGCCGGCTTTTTGGGAATGGTTGGCGGTGCTGTTGGTATTTTGATTGGTTTTTTGATTGGCAAGACAGTTGAGATTATTGCTTCTCAGTCTGGTTTGGAAATGTTTAAGGCGAGTTTTCCTTGGTATTTGATTCTTGGAAGTCTTATGTTTAGTTTTATTGTTGGCTGCATTGCAGGCGGTTTTCCAGCAAGACAAGCAAGCAAGTTAAAACCTGTTGACGCCTTGAGGTATGAGTGAGTATGTTTGGGCGATGGAGAAATAGGTTTATTTATTCGATTAGTCCTGCCTGCTTAAGTAAATTTCTGTCTCTTTCGAATCTAATTTTGTAATCTTTTACTTTTTCTGAATCAATCAAATCATCAATAAAATCTGTTTGATTGCCAGAAGATCCATTAAAAAACTTAACATGAATTCTTTTCTTACCGTCGCTCTCATAAGTAGAAGTCCTCATCCATCCAGGGTATGAAGAGTATCTTATGACGTCGCCATTAATATCCGATTGAATAAACTCATTAAATGCTCCTCTCAGTTCTCCATGTATAACAAGATAAGACTGATTAGTTTCCTTGTCAAAAACTATTTTTTGCACGATTCCACGAGTATCAACTTCAGGGTCTTCTTTTGTATTCCCACAGCTCGCAAATGCGCTAGAGATACACAAGAGTCCAGATCCGATATATTGGTATATTTTTCTCATAGAGTATAGCAAGAATCGAAAACTTTATAAAGATTGTTTCCTCCTCAGGAGGATAATGTTAGAAATATTGAAAGAATTGGACTTTACGCAAGGAGAAATCAAAGTATATGAAGCGCTTTTGGAATTAGGTGAGACTACAATTGGTCCAATAAGTAAGAAATCAGGAATAACGCCATCAAAAACATACCCGATACTAGAAAAACTTCTCAAAAAAGGCCTTATAGCTAAGGTCAGGAAAGACAAAACACTATTTTTTGCACCAAATAATCCTGAAAGAATATTAACCTACCTTGATGAAAAGAGGCATGAAATAGAAAACAAGAAAATACAAATCAAGAAAGAACTGCCAAGGCTTAAAATGCTACATAAAGAGATTGCCCCTGATGCAAGAGTACTCCAGGGAATAGGAGGACTAAAGACCTTTTATGAAGAACAAAACCGATTATTACTTAAAGGAAAAAAAGTATTCAAAGTATTTTCATTTGAAGACGAATGGAAAAGAGAAGAAGTAAAAAGATTCATTCAAAAGCAAGACATAATTAGGAAAGAGCTAGGAATAGAAGTGCGAGTCATTGCCAATGAAAAAATCAAAAAATATATTAAAAAAGAAGAATACAAACTTGTTAATATAAGATTTACAAAGCAAAATATTCCTGTTGGAACAGTAGTGTCAGAAAAACAAATTGCATTAATGACCTGGAAACAGATGCCGCTTGTAATAATCATCGATTCAAAAGAAATCGGAGAAGCATACGAGAGATTCTTTGACGACATATGGAAACAATCAAAAAAATAAAATATTCCATTCCTTCTTTTCTGCTTCCAATATTAACAGTCTTTTTATAGTCCAGAATCTCCATTGTCCGCCAGGCAAGCAAGTTAAAACCTGTTGACGCACTTAGGTATGAATAGTACCAAAAGACTACGAAAACAAAGTTGAGTATGCGTTGAGATATGAGCGAGAATCATAAATATGTTCGGCTGATGAGAAGTGAATTATCATAACTTGTTTTATATTGCAATACTCAAGTTAACACCACAAAATAGAAAGATTTATAAATATGTGGTGTTAACTATATGTTATGTTTATAGCCAAGCGAAAAATCAAGGGAAAAACCTACTTTTTTCTAGAGAAATCTCTTCGTTTGCCTAATGGAAAAACTATAAAAATCTCCAAGATCCTTAAGTCAAAACCTAAAAATCTTTCCCAAATTGTTAAAAAACATAAAAATTATTTTATTAAAAAAGAAAAAAAAGCATTTACTGATTTTGCCCTGAAGAATTACCAATTTAAATATCCATTATCTAAGGAAGATATACAAACGATTGAGAATATCAAGATTGAATACAAATATATAGTGAAGAAATTAAAAAAAGAGAATATCAAAGACCTTTTTGACAGGTTTACTGTGAATTTTACTTACGAATCAAATGCTATAGAAGGAAATTCTTTGACACTGAAAGATGTTGCTATTGTTATTTCTGAAAACAAGACTGTTGAAGGAAAGGATATACGAGAAATTTATGAAACGAAAAATTCGCGCCAGGCAGTTAATCTGCTTCTTCGCAAAAAAATAAAGATTAGTCATAAAGGCATTATTCAGGTGCATAAGATTATTATGCAGAATATTGAAAAAGAATCTGGCTACAAAAAACTGCCTAATATTATTCTTGGCTCAAACCTAAAAACATCTCCGCCAGAGAAAGTTTACCAGCATATGACTGAATTGATTAACTGGTATGACCAAAACAGGCAAAAAATACATCCTTTGCAGTTAGCCGTAATTTTTCATGGCTGGTTTGAAAAAATTCATCCTTTCAAAGACGGAAATGGAAGGGTTGGACGGTTTCTTTTAAATGCAATTCTAGTAAATGACAGCTATCCGCCGTTAATAATCAGAAAAACCCAGAGAGTTAAATACCTTCATGCACTCCATGCATTTGACCAGAAAACAGATATCCCTTTGATTAGGTTTATTCTGGAAAAATACAAATCCACGTACAGAAATTTTTATCAGATTTATTTTAAGTATGTTTAAAGAATTAAAATCATTAGTATGTTTGGGTGATGGAGAAGTGAATTTATTGTTTTGCTTGTTTCCATAGTATTTTGAAATATTCTTTAAAAGATTTTGCTGTTTCTTTGCTTGTTATAACAAATGTGAATATTTGTTCTGCTTCTGATCTTACATTAATGATTGTTTTGTCTTTATAGATATTTATTATTGAGGGGGTTACTATTCCTTCGGGCATAAATCTAAATGTTGCGTATTTATTTTTTCTTTCTCTTGCTGTTTTTCGTGCAGATTCATTAAATATTGCTTTGATTTTGAAGCCTATTTTGGCTTGTTTTTTAAAGAAGTGTATGAAGTAGCGCTGGATTATTCCTTTTGCTGGAGGAATACCTATTGTATATAGTTCCTCGCCTTTTTTTAGTGTATCAAGTATTTCATCAAATGCAGTCTTTAGTCCTTTGAATTCTTCGTAAATTTCTGCTTGTGCTTTTTTCTGAGAAATTTTTAATTTCATTTGCAATTCTGGAAGAAGGGTAGTGAATTCTTTTTCTTTTTCTTGAAGTGATTGCTTCTTTTGTTTAATTAGATTAAGAACATTTTTTGGGTTAGCAGATTTGAAATGCTTTGTTTTGCCAATAAGAACGTGGCTTACAAGTCCTTTTTTACTTAGTTTATCTAGGATTTTATAGACTTTTGAAGCAGAAACTCCAGAATGTTTAGCAATAGGTCCTGTTGTTGAAGTTCCTATTTCTACTAAAGCGAGATATATTTTAGATTCTCCTTTTGATAATCCGATTTCTTCTAAGATTCTGGTGTTCATAGCAGTATTAATATTAAGGCATTTTATAAAGTTTTCTATTAAGACCCCTCAGGGGGATAAATATCTTTAATAAGTTCTTCTTATTGTTATCTTAAGAGTGATAAAATGAGCCAAGATAAAGAAGAGTGGAAACTTATTGATTTTGATGAACTTGTAATTTTTCGTGGGTTATTCGAACCCATAGAATTTTGTAAGTTTGCATTGGACGATAGTATATCCAGCATCAAAATAGGACGTATAAAAAAGGCTGATGATTGGAATTACATTAAAAACGAATTTATGAAATATAGAATTCCTCCCGAAACAAATGCGTTATATATTGGTAGAAATACTTTCTGGAATCCTTCTCAATGGCATTTCCTTCCGTATAAATTACCAAAATCACTTTATGAATTGTATCATAAAGATAGATTAAAAGTCAAATGAGGAACAATAAAATGAGTAAAAATTATCAAAAAGACTATAAACCACAAGGAGAACAGTATTTCAAAGATGGATTGAAAAGGATTATAGATAAAATGCGCTCCATTCAAACTGTTAATGTTAGTTTGAGAAGTGAGGAATGTCTTGATACAATGATTACTATGAGATGCGATTTCCTAAAATTAGGATTAGACCTAATAGAAGAAATGAATTCCTGCGGCACAGACTCAGACAATGCAGAAATGAAAAAAAATTTATTGGATTTATGGGATTATTACCAAAGGATACATAAACTGGAAGAAACAATAAATTGGTATTATTCAGACTTCGTTGAACTCGAACGAAGTCAGATTCTGAAAGGCTTGAATTCGCGTATAACTTAATTAATTCTATCCCCTCTTATCTACTTCCTCATATCTACTTTTGATGTTAGCAGTCTTTCTATAAAACACCTTGGCTGCGAATAAATCATTATCTTTATAAAATACTAATGTTTTCTAATAAATATGGGTTTAGATTCAATTGCTGATAAGGAATTTAGCAGAAGAAGGCTTCTTGTAGAAGGTGTTAATGCCGGCGTTAAAGGAGTGCTTGTTTTAACTGGATTAAATATTCTTTCTGGCGCTTGTGATTCTAAAGAAAATTCATTATCTTACGAGCCTTTCAAAATATGTAAACAAAAAATCGAGTGCGGCCAATACGAAAGTGCTATTAATATATTGATAAACCAGTCTAGTGATAATGCGAAAGTTCTTTTTTTGAAATATGAATTGCTGGGCGAGGCATATTATGGATTGTTTAAAAAGATAGTTCTTGAATGTCCTGAAAAAAGAATAAAAAAATCCAGCACAGTTGGCGTTAAAGCTAATCAGGAGATTTGGGAGAAACTTACTTTTATTGCAAAAGAATTAAGAAACAGTATACACTTTGCTGAAGATCTTAATCAAGGTTATCAAGGTAGAAAATGGAAATATTTCTTAAAATTTGAAGGCCAAGCTGAAAAATGTTGTGAGTTAGACACGCCAATAAAAGCCATTAAAACCGCAATCTATTCAGGACTTCAGAGAGATATTACAACTTTTCAAGAAGCTGCAAAGAGTTTTATTGAAGATCATATTAATGATGTAATGTTTCGTCTGAAAGAAAGTGAAAAAGCCTGCCGTCTGGGTGAAGAATTGTATAAAAAGCATGGCGAATCACAGAAAAAGGCTGTTGAATTCGCTGCAAATGTAAACAAAGAAATCAAAAAAAGGCTGGATAAATGGAAAGAAAGGCCGTATGAATGTTTTGAAATGCTTAATCCTGATATTAGCAATGTATTTATTTTGGATACAAAAGAGAATACTGTTAATGGTGTAATCGAAAATGCAAGAAAGGATTTTATAAAATGTACTTTTCTCTTTGAAAAAACTCGGCAAGAATATAATTTTAAGAATGTTGTTGAATATTGTGATTAAAGAAAATTCTAATAACTATGTTACACAAATTTCTTTAAATACTCCCCAAAATCCGCTTCAATTTCGTATTTAACTCTTGCAAATGGCTTATTAATCTTTATCAACCGTGATAAATCAATTGGCGTTGCAATCACAACAGCATCGCATTTTGTTTTGTTAATAGTCTTCTCTAATTCTTTAATCTGCTTTAAGCCATATCCTAGTGCTGGAAGTATGTTTTTCATGTGAGGATATTTTTTATATGCTTGTTTTATGCTTCCAATAGAATATTTTCTTGGATTGATTGGTTTTGCTTTGTATTTTTTAGCTGCTATAAACCCTGCTCCATAGCTCATTCCTCCGTGTGTTAGTGTTGGTCCGTCTTCTATAACTAATACTTTTTTATTTTTAATCAAAGAAGGATTATTTATTGTTATTGGCATTTTTATTTTGATTATTTTTGCTTTTGGATTGTATTTTTTGCAATTTTGATAAACAATATCTATATCTGTTTTTTTTGCTGTGTCTGTTTTGTTAATTAAAATAACATCTGCCATTCTTAGGTTTACTTCTCCTGGGTAATATTTTATTTCATGTCCTGCTCTGTGCGGGTCTGCAACTACAAAGTGTATGTCTGGTTTGTAAAAAGGAGTGTCATTGTTTCCGCCGTCCCATATTATTATGTCTGCTTGTTTTTCAGCTTTTTTAAGAATTTTTTCATAGTCTACTCCTGCGTAAATTGTTATTCCTGCGTTGATGTATTGCTCATATTCTTCTCTTTCTTCTATTGTGCAGTTGTGTTTTTTCAAATCATTATATGTTTTAAAGCGTTGGACTGTTTGTTTTGCTAAGTCTCCGTAAGGCATTGGGTGTCGTATTACTGCCGGTGTTTTTCCTTTTTGTTTGATTGTTTTTGCCAGTTTTAGTGCTATTTTGCTTTTTCCGCTTCCTGTTCGAACAGCACAAACAGATATAATGGGTTTTTTAGATTTCAGATAAATTTTTCCTAATAATCCAAAGTTTGCTCCTGCTGCCAGTACTTGTGATGCTTTGTGCATTACATAATCATAGGATAAATCTGAATATGAAAGAAATACATGGTCTATTTTGTGTTTTTTTATCAGTTCTGTTAGTTTTTGTTCGCTGTAAATTGGTATTCCTTTTTTGTAGAGTTTTCCTGCTAAAATTGAAGAGTATTTTCTTTTTTCTATGCCTGGAATTTGTGTTGCTGTAAAACAGATTACTTTGTATTTTTTGTTGTTTCTGAAGTATACATTAAAATTATGAAAATCCCTTCCTGCTGCGCCCATTATTATTACTTTTTCAGCCATTGGTTAATCTTTGTTAAAATTGTTTATAAATTTTTCCTTTAAAAAAATTGAGTCGAAAAGTATTTATACTTAGTTTGTATCAGCAGCTATATGGAAAGAGAAATTGAAAAACAAAAGCGTTCTCTGCCAGTATGTTCTGATTTGGAAGAAAGGTTGTCCAAAGAGTATAGGTCAGGATATCCTGATTTTTATTTATCTGGTTTTGGTGCTTATCGTTTTACAGAATCAGTTCCTGAAAGTTTTAAGGACAGTGCTAATCCTAAGAAAGACAGTGATAAGTATGATACTGAGCTTTTAATGCTTTATTCTCTTGCTTTGGCAAAAGTTGAAGCAGATGCTTCAAATACTGCTGAAGATCCAGAAGTTTTTATTGAAAGAATTACAACAATTCCTTCATCAAAGGATTTTTTTATTAATGAATTGAATAAAAGAGAGCGTTGGAAAAAATATACTCATCCTGATTGTATTATTGCATGGTATGATGACAAAAGAAGAGCGGCAATCAGAGGCTTTAGAAATTCTGGCCGCAATATTGGAGCAGATAATAAATATCTTGAAGCAATGATTAAAGAAGAATTTAAAATTTATAATCCGAAGATTGAAACAAATATCAAAAATCTAAAAACCATGATTAAAGAAAACTATGCTTCTTTTAAAAAATACATTTTATTGGGCTTTGCAGGCGCAGCATTATCTACAATAGCTGCCATTTCAGGTTCTTGGGCTCTTTTTTATCATTTTGCTGATAAAAAAGAAAAGGAGTTAAAGGATGAAGTTAGGTGGGAGTTAAGGTATGAGATTAATTCTGCCAGAAGCACTATTAAGTCTGATGCAAAGGACATTGCCTGGGATATGGTTGGCGATGTATTAAATCAGTATGCTCCTAATATTAGTCCTAAACTGCCTCCGCAGGAGCGTTTACAAGTGGTTTTGGAAAAATTAGAAGATGATAAGAAAAAAGAGCTTATGAAGACTATTGAAGGTAAGATTCAGGCAGAAGGCATTAATTCTTTGCAGCAGTTGTTGGAGTCTTCGAAGAATAAGTAGGTTTTTTTTGTATTATGTCTGGAAATTCTTCTGATAATTTTAAATAATGAGAAGGATATGTTCTTCCAATAACTTCATTTGCTTCTTTTTTTATAAAATCTATTTTCTTTTCAAGTCCGTTTTGTTCGTGTAATTTGCTTTTTTCCTTGATTTCGTGCATATAAAATCTGCTTATTCTTAGGTATCTTCTTTCGATTTTCATTTCATATCTTTTTCTTTCTAGTGTTTCTTCAAGTTGTCCTTTGATTGATAAATAAAGATTACAGCATCTTGCTAGATAAGCGCCATTTCTTAATAGAGTAAATATTTGTTTTTGGTTTTGTTTTTTCCAAGCATTATTATTCATAGTAATTGTTATTAATTGATTCTTTTTAAAGCTTGTTGTTCAACCCTATCTTAAAGATGGAGACTATTCTTTTAATTTATGAACTACTACCGGTCTCCGCTCCCTTTGGTCGCTCAGACCGGATAGTATCGTTCTAGGCTTGTCTGGTTCTTGTCATGCAT
>JAFGHW010000046.1 GCA_016929895.1 Candidatus Woesearchaeota archaeon | reverse complement strand
TCATGAAAAAATAAAAAATATGCTTAATATATAAAGTTACCTTTTGCTCGGCCAAAAAGAAATAATAACACCAACCAGAATAGGGACCAAAACAACACCCCATCCAATCAGCATAGCCCAATTAGGGTAATCACCGTAATTCTTGGTTAAATCAATAACTAACTGAGCAATAATCAAGTAAATCAAAACAATCGGGCAAAGGTACTTGATAGAAAAATCCCACCATTTGCCCAATTTCCAATCAGAATCCCTATTAATATATCTTCTTAACTTGGGCGCTCCATAAACCCAGCCAACAGCCAGGCATTCAAAAATTCCAACCAAAACCAAACCATAATTAGTTGCAAAATGGTCAAACAAATCCAAGAAATACATTCCTGCCCTGGAAGTAAAAATAATCCCGCACAAGAAGCCGCCAATACAAATAACCAAAGAAATCCATTTCTTAGATATTCTTTTAAAAGCATCACTAAAAACAGTGGAAACCGCCTCAACAAATGAAAAAGCACTATCAATAGCCAAACTCAACAAAGTCACAAAAAAAATCAAGCTAAACAAACCAGCATAAGGCATTAAACTCAAAGCCTGAGGGTAAGCAATAAACGCCAAAGAAGGACCTTCAGCAGCAAGTTCTGCAACAGGAACAGACTGCTTAGCAGCCATAAAACCCAAAGTTGAAAAAACAGCAAAACCAGCAACAATAGAAATCACAGAATTAGTAATTGCGGTAATCCAAGCATCTTTTTTAATATTAATCTTATCATTAAAACTTGCATAAGCAATCATGATACCAAAAGCAATACTCAAAGTAAAAAAAATCTGGGAAATAGCAGCATTCCAAACCTGCACATCCAATAATGCCCGAAAATTAGGAATTATATAAAACAAAATACCTTCTAACGAACCTGGCAAGGTAATACCTCTAATAACCAAAATCAGAATTAACAGAATAGGCAGCGGCATTGTAACAAGAACAACCCGGCCAACACTCTTTGTGCCCTTCCAAATACAAAAATAAATAATAACCCAAACAGCAATCAAAGCAGCAAAAATGGTCCAATTAATACCATCCAAAAACCGAATATTGGAAGACATCTCCAAGACCTTTGTAAAGAAAAATTCCTTAGGAGCATTGCCCCAAGAAACCTTAAACGAATGAAAAAAATAAATCAAGGTCCAGGCCATAACAACAGCATAATAAACACAAATAATAAAACTAACAAAAACCGCATTAACACCAATACCCCTAAGTCTCTTGTCAATCTTTCCAAAAACACCAACAGCTCCCCTCTGCATTCGCTGGCCTAAAGCATATTCCATTATCAGAATAGGGATGCCCAATAAGAATAAAATAATCAAGTAAGGGACTAAAAAAGCCCCGCCGCCATATTTTCCTGCCAAATAAGGAAACCGCCAGATATTACCCAAACCAACAGCAGAACCAATAGCTGCAAATAAAAAAATCCAGTGCGAAGACCATCTCTCTCTAAGAATCTTTCTTTTCCTTTTTGACATTAAAAAACACACCCCTCTAATTCAGCTAAGAATATATCGAGTTTATAAATTTTATTGTAATGCAGTTATTATTCACACAAACCTTGATAAACCACAATACGGAAAAAAGTCTGCTTTTTTCTGGCTGTGGAAAAACTGTGTTTTTCCACAACATTTATAAACAGCCCACTTATTCACGAGGATTATGGGGTTATATAAGCATATACAAAAAGTCTGGAAACAACCAAAAAAGAACCTGGGCATGGCCCTGAGAGAAAAACTAATACAGTTCAGGCGAGAACCAGCAACATTAAGAATCAAAAGACCAACAAATCTTTTTTCTGCAAGAAGCAAGGGCTATAAGGCAAAACAAGGAATAATACTGATTCGGCAGAGAGTCGGCAGAGGCGGGCATGAACAAGCAAAAAAAACAGGCGGAAGACGGCCTAAAAAAAGAAGCCAAAGAATGACACTGGCAAAAAATTACCAAACAATTGCAGAAGAAAGAGCGAATAAGAAATTCAAAAACTGCGAAGTATTAAATTCTTATTTTGTGGCAAAAGACGGAAGAAACTTATGGTATGAAGTGATACTAATAGATAGAAATCATCCTGCAATTAAAGCAGACAAAAGATTTGCAGGATTATCCAGCCAGAAAGGAAGGGTATACAGAGGAAAAACCAGCTCTTCAAGAAAATCAAGAGGCCTAAGAAAAAAAGGAAAAGGCGCTGAAAAAATAAGGCCAAATCGAAAAGCACATGTTTCAATAAGAAGAAAAAGATAAAAGGTGGTTTATGGCCAAAAAAAAGAAACGCACAAAAACTAAAAAAGTTTTTGGCTCGCGTAAAGGCAAGGATTTTTCTGCGAAAGCCAAGCCTAAAAAAAAGAATTCTAAACAAAGAAACAAAAAACAACCCCTAGAAAGAAAAACTTCCAGAAAAAAAAGAACACATAAAACACCAAAACCAAAGAAAATAGAAAAAATAGACGCATTGTCGTTAATACCTGTTGAGGAAGACGTAGAAGAAGAAAAAAAAGACGAAGACTACTCAGAGATAGAGTCATTTACATTAAAAGATGAAGACGAAGACATTGACGAAGAAGAAAGTTCTGAATCTGAATATGACACCTATCAAGAGGAAGAATACTAGTCACTACTAACAAATACTCAAGCATAGAAAAGCTTAAATAATAGTATCTTATTTCTTTGACTAACAAAAAGGTTGGGGGATAATTTGAGCTATAGAAAAAAAGAAGATTCTTATGTAAATAGAAGGGGAAGCTGGCTGGGAAAACAAGCAAGAAAATGCGTTTTTATAGCAGGAATAACAAGTGCGGCTCTTTTTGGATATTTCTCAAGAATAGCAAATGCACAGGAAGTTAAACCCAAAGTAAATGCAGATATTTCTTTCATTGTCGAAGGATTTGAAAAAACATATAATAAACAAAATTCTAAACAAAGAGAAAAAGAAATTGAAGAAGTATGTAAAATACTATATGATGAACATACAGTAACAACTGATGAAATGAATTTTATAATAGAAAATGTCGTAAAAATATCAAAAAATAAAGAATTAAATGGCAGATTAATACATATGCGGGAACAATACAAATCGATCCAAGAAAGATTAGCAAAAATAAAAGCAAAAAAACCAAAAACATTTCATCAAACAGAAGATTTGTTTAAAGAATATGATATATCTCTTGAGCCACTAGATGCAGGAAAACAATTTTCAAAAGAAATGTATAATCTTGCAAAAAAAGCTCTTTTAAAGGCTAAAGAAGAGAATAACATATTTGGTATAAAAGAATACACAGCGATAGTTAGCAATCTGGAAAGACTGGTAAAACAAGTTCCTGAAAACAGAACATTGAAACAAAGAGAATTAATGAATGACGCGATAAGAATTTATCAGGAAGGCAAAAAACTAATACATTCAAAAAAACCTGAACAAAGAACTGAACAGGAATTGGAATTGGTTTTAAGCAAATACAAAGAATCATTGTTACTATATGAAAAAGCAGAGGAAATTTTTCCTGGAGCGCAATTTGAAGCCGTGAAGATTGACCTAACACAACAAATTAATACATTGAACGCAGATCTGGAAGCTCTGAAAAAAAATGAAACTCTGGAACCCCGACCAAAAGAACCAGAAAAACCTGCAATAGAAGAGCCAAAACCTGCAGAATCAGTTGTTCAACCAGAAGAAACAAAACCAGGAAATCCAGCAATAGAACCAACTCCAGAACCAAAAAAACCAGAACCAGCAGAAGAACCATTACCTGAGCCTGAAAAACCTGCAGAACCAGAAATGCCTGCGGCAGAAACGCCAAAACCTGAAGAACCTGTTTTTAAAACACAACAAAGAAGAAAATTAGATGAATATTATGAAAAGATAGCAAAAGATAAGGAGGTTAATGCTTATCACCTGATGGGCGACATGAGCGATCATACTGATATAAAACTTTTTGAGTTTATCCAAGACTTAGAAGATTCCAAAGAAGAAAAAGTTCTAGCGCGAGAAAAAATAATAACATATATAGAAACAGGAATACGAATCGATTCCAACAAAACAACAAGCGCATTTTCCCAGCATGCATCATTTTTTTCAAACGAACTAAATTTCACAGGATTATACGGTTATTCAGAATGGATGGCAGTGCACGCAGCCATGATGAACCAAATTCATGACGCAGGATACTTGCAATTAAATCCTTTGGCAGTAACAAAGGCAGCAGAACTTGCAGGAATAAAAGTCCCAAAATCCCTGGCAGAATCCATAAATATATCTGCAAGTTTTGACAGAAATGAAACAAGAGAAAGAATATTTCAAAGCGAAAGACAAATTGATGCAGAATTTGACGTCACAACACACACATCAACAAAAACAATAATAAAAGAGGAAAATTATGCCACTTTTGGAGCAATAAAAATATTCCCGTGGGGAATAGAAGGAATACTGCATACTTCCACACAAACAACAAGAACAGATAATAACTCAGTTGTTTACAATATAAACCTAAACGACCCATCAGCAAATTATGAATACGGGTTAAGCCAAACATTAGAACAAAAAATACGCGAAACAGGAATACAATTAGGAATAAAATACTTTTTTGACACAAAATTAAGCGAAAAAAGTTCTGTAAAGGGGTTTGTAGAATTATTAGGAGATTTTACAACGATAAAACACAGAACAATAGAAGGAAAACAAATATATGGAGACTCATTTGTCGGCATAGCTGGACAAGTCGGCCTCACAGAATATCTTTCTTTTAATTTTATAACAAAATATGGAATATTAAATCCTCCTGGAAATGAAAATGACGGATGGAAAGATATTGATGCCTTTGCATCAGCAATAGTAACAAGCCATCGATACAAGCTAAGAACCAGTGATTTCAAATTAGTTGACAGAATAATGGCAGCATTCTTTGCAACAGGACATTGCAAGCAAAGCAGGTTTCTCGGAGGAGGAATCGGAGCAGTACTAGGGACAGGAGTTATAAACGCAAAAGATATAAGCAATATTACATATAGACTAGGAAAAGATGAATTAGGCCTGACAACTGATTTAGGTGATGCAATCTCAGAATTTGAAAAAGACAGACTATTCAGAACATTGCCATTAACACTTGTCAAAGGAACAAACGCCTTTTTTTACGCAGAAATATTTCAAACAGAAAATAAAGAGATGCAAGAAAGATTAGGAGTATCCGCATACTTTGGCATGACCTGCATGAAAATGGCAATTACAGCAAAGTATTATAGAGACACAGAAAAAGAACAAATTGGCGCGTATGCTCATTTTGATTTTGAAGTTTTTAGACTTTTAATCGGTTTTTTTCGTGAAAAAAATGATTTTAAAAAACATGACTCGCATGCAGGCGAATTAGCAATAGAATTTCCATTAGGGTAAAATGAGGATAGATAAAACATTGGTGGTAGTTCTTCTTATTATACTAGCCACAGCAATAGCAAATGCAGAAGACTTAGAGCCAACAGTCCAGATAACATCAAATCCAGAATTAAACGCAACATCATCAGCAGTAATAACAATAATAGCCACAGATTTATTAGAAAACGCAGGAATAGAAAAAATAGATTTTTATATCAACGGTGCATGGGAATATACAAAACAATGCGGAGCCTCAACATGTACATTAACAAGAACAATAGTAAAAACACAACCAGCATTTGAAATATACAAAGCAATAGCAACAGACAAAGGAGGCAATATAGGAATCTCTCCATTGATTAATATTTCATACAGAGGAGTTAATAGCCCGCCAACAATAACAACATTGCCAAATATAACAATATTAGAAGACTCTGGAATGAATGGCAATCTAACAGACCTATGGCAATATGCAAGCGATACCTGGACAGAAGATTCAAATTTAGTATATAGTATAATTTCACAAACAAACACAAGCATGGCAAACTGCCTAATTGATGCAAACAGGTACATAAATTGCACAACAGTAACAGGAAATGCAACAGGATTTACAAACATAACAATAAGTGTTAGTGATGGAATATTTGTTAAAAATTCCACATTTAGTTTAGAAGTAGAAAATGTAAATGATTTACCAGAACTAATACAACCAATACCTAACTTATCATTAAATGAAGACACTTCTAACCTGACAATTAATTTATCACAATACTTTAAGGACATAGACGGACCAAGTATAGAATATGAATTTATTTCAAACACAACAGCATTAAACGCATTTGTTGTAAATATATCTGGAACGTTATTTTTGAATTTAAGCTCAAACAATAATTATAACGGACAACAAAACCTAACAATAATTGCAAATGATTCATTAAACCAAACAAACACAACAATAATAGTTACAGTTTTTCCTGTAAATGATGCACCATATTTTAATCCAAGCCTGCAAAATCAAACAGCAATACAAGATATTCTATTTGCTTATGACATAAATGCATCAGACATAGACCAAGGAGACATTTTAACATACACTGACAATAGTAGTCTGTTTACAATAGACCCATCAACAGGATTAATAAGCTTTACTCCTTTGATAAGCGGAAACAGAACAGTAAATATAACAGTATGTGATGATTCAGGAGAACCAAATGACTGCACAAATGAAATATTCAATCTGGAAATAATCTATATTCCAAGACCTGGTTTTGGAAACAGCACACCTTTAAATGCAACCTACACAGAAACAGCATATTACGAACTATTTATTGATATAATCAATTCTTCAACAATAGACACAGTATTATTTGAGTTTAATAATGCAAATATAACCGCGGCACAAGTTTCTGGAAACAGATATAAAACAAATTTAACAAATCTTCCTGTAGGAGCATATAACTACAGATGGCATGCAAACTATACAAACACACTAAGCAATTCATCAATATTATACACGTTTACAATACTGCCTGCAACAACAATCCTGACATTAAACGCGCCAAACGCAACCATTGTTTATGGAATTAAAACAAATATCAATTGCACAAGCAATACACAACAAGCAATTCCAACATTATACCAAAATGGAACAGCAACAACAAACCCAGAAATAACACAATTACCGGCAGGAAGCTATAATTACACATGCTCTGTTCCAGCAACACAAAACTATACAACAGCTGAACAAACAGCATACTTTAACATAAACAAAGCAAACACAACAATGACATTAAACGCGCCGATAACTGAGGCATATGGAACAACAACAAATATTAATTGCTCAATAAATAACAACCAATCAACACTACAATTATTAAGAGATGGAAATCCAGTTGTTAATCCAGAAATAACGCAATTAGCTGCAGGATACTATAATTACACTTGTAATGCGCCAGAATCACAAAATTATACTGCGGTAATACAAACAAAATTCGTCAATATAACAAAACAAACAACAACACTAATATTGAATGTTCCAAGTTCTGCGGTTTATGGAACAACAACAAATGCAAACTATACCACAAACAACAACCAAGCAACAATACAATTCTTGCGCGATGGAAATCCTGTAGCAAACCCTGAAATAATACAATTAGGAGCAGGAAACTATAATTACACATGCGATATCCCAGAAACACAAAATTATACATCTGCAAGACAAACAAACTTTTTAACAATAACTCAACAAACACCTGTATTAGGACTATACCTAAATGGAACAGATGCAAACTTCTATGACAAAATAAACACTACAGTATTCTTAAACGGAACAATAAACCT
>JAFGHW010000003.1 GCA_016929895.1 Candidatus Woesearchaeota archaeon | reverse complement strand
ATCTTCAAATTTTTTATATTTCTTATGAGAGAATTAGACAAGATTTTAGGTTCAAGGGAAAAGATTTTTTGGGAAGGAAAGCCTAATTTCTGGCCATTTGTTTTTGGAGGTTTTGCCGTGGCTTTTTTTGGCTTTGTTTTTATGCTTGTTGGGTTAATCGCAATTATTCTTGGGTTGTCAAGGGGTGATTTTGCAGTTATGATTATGCCTCATTTTTGGGTAGGTTTGGCATTGTTTATAGGAATTCCTTTGTACAGTGTTTTAGTTCATAAGCGCGTTCATTATGCTATTACAGATAAGAGAGTAATAATTCAAAAGGGTTTGATAGGCAGGGATTTTGAAATTATTGATTATGACCAGATAACTAATGCAGAGGTTAATGTAGGAGTTATTGATAAGTTGTTAAGCCGAAATTCAGGAAGTATTCTGATTTCAACAGCCGGTTCTTTTACATATACAAGGCAGGGGCCAGTTCAAAAGCCATATACATTAGCGCATATTAAGAATCCATATCAAATATTCAAGTTTTTCAAGGATGTTTCGCATGATATAAAAACCGATATAAATTACCCAAATAAATACCGGCCTAGAAAAAATCCAGGTTATAGAACTGGTTATTCTCCAAGGAAAAAATAATTATTAATACCGTATCTCAAAACTTTTAAACTCTCCTGTTGATTTTTCCCATGAACGTCTGACTTCTACAACTTCTGCTGTCTGCGGCCCTTCAGAACATTTTTTTAAGAACTCATCTAATTGTTCTTTGCTTCCTTCTGCAATTGCTTCTACACTTCTGTTAATCTTGTTCTTTACCCAGCCTTTAATACCAATAGAATCTGCTGTTTTCTTTACATATGCTCTGAAGAATACGCCTTGGACTTCTCCATAAATAATTACATGAACTCTTTTCAAATCTCCCGGCATCTTGAACACATTAAGCTTCCATCTACTGGAATTATTTCTTCTGAATATTCTCCGCATAACTCGCAAATTCCTTCTCTTTCAGAAATATTGTATATTGGTTTTCTTTTTTCTTCTTTTAATTCGATTTTGTCAACCATTAGTTCAAATAAGTCTGGTTCTATTTTCAGAATGTCTTTTGCAGTTACCAGTCCATAGAATTTGCCGTCATGCATTACTGGCAGGTGTCTTATGTTGTAGTCTCTCATTAATGTTATTGCTTCAAATATGTCTTTTTCAGGTGAAATAGTTATTAGCTCTCTTTCCATTACGTGCTTGACTAAGAATCTTCCTGCATTTCCTTTGGCAACTGCTTTTCGTACAATATCTTGTTCTGACATTACTCCTATTATTTTTTTGTTTTCTTCAACTAACAAGGAGCCAACATGCATTTCTGCCATTAGGTTTGCTGCATTTCTTAATGTGGCATTTGAGCCTATTTTTATAGGATTTTGTGTCATTGCTTCAATGACTTTAAAACCAGTTTTCATATTTAACACCCTCTATTATTCAACACTCAAATAAGCATTATAAAGGTTTGGTTCAATTGTATGGTAGTAACTTAAAATCAAAACCTTTTTAAACTCCCGCCAAATCAAAGTCATTTCTGTCTTTTTGACAGGGAGTGAGTGAAGAATGGATAAAGAGATGCTAATAAATGAATATTTTTCAAAAGATTTAATTGGAATTTCAAAAGAATGTAGCAGAGCATCAGATAAGGGAAAGAGCCAAAAGGAGTTTTTTCATAAAATTATAAGAGCAATGGAAGTTCAATATACTGATAAGCAACTAGACCAATATGATGAAAAAGAGGTTCAATTGGCTTTAGACATGATGCTTTCTGCTTTAGATCCAAATGATAAGGATTATGAATCAGACTTGATTAGATTTGGAGCTTGGTTAAAAGTAATCAACAGAAACAAATGTAATTATATGCATGTTCAAGAGGCAAAAGTGGAAGATGAAAAATATCATGATGCTAAGATAAAAGATAAAATTAATTCAGATAATTGCTGCCCTGTCTAAGCAATCATTATCTCGAATTCTTTTCCAAAGATTTTTCCAAGGCTTTCAAAAACCGCGCTTGAAATGTATGGTTTTTCTGGCACTGCTATTTTTGCAAGTGCTTTTTCAAGTTCTTCAAAACTGCTTTTTTCAACAGAGCCCAGTGTTCCATCTCTTTGGATTTCTGCTTTTTGTATTTCTTTTGTTTTAGCAGAAATATCCCGTATAATGAATGCTGTTTTTCCCAGGATTGTTATTTCTCCGAATTTTTCTCCGTATTTGACTCTTATTTTTGTTCGTTCGAGTTCCCGGGCTCTTTTTCTTTGCAGGTGCTCAACTGCAAATTTGATGTATTCAGTGGAATTTTTTCTTATTTTTTCCACGTCTGTTTTTCCTAGCCGGCCGCTGTCATAGTCTTTTTTGGCGTTCATTATTTCTTGAAGTGTTCTTAGGAATTTTGCAGGAACCTTTCCTGTCTGAACTAGCGAAGTGTCAAATTTCTTTGTTAGTTCTGTGTCTGTTGCTTTTTCAACTCCTTCATTTCTCAGAATATCACGCGTCACTGTTGCTATTGTGTCAGTTATGTTTAGCATAGTTTCTCCTTCTTTGATTTTTTCAATCTGGGTGAATAATCTTTTTAGTCTTTTGAGATATTTATCGCAGTTATTGACTAAGTCATCAATTTCTTTTCCTGTAACTAATTTTTTTGTTCCGTGCTCTACTGCTTTACGAACATCTAAAACTTTATCAAGGACCTTAACGTCGCTTTCTGTTAGTAATTTTTCTTTTTTAACAAAGATTTCTCTCATCATTTCTGGTGTTTCTTTCGGTGCTGGCGGCGGCACTCCGTAAAGCATTAGTGCTGCCTGGCTTGGTGTGAATGTTGCCCAGAAAAAGTCTTCTGAACCCAGGTCTCTTAGTTTGAATTTTACTCTGTCCAGCACTTGTTCTCCTGAGCTCATGTACATGTCTATTGCTTCTGGGCTTGGTTTTACTTTGCCCATTTTCAGCAGTTGCTTCCATGGCATGAATATTCCTCTGTCAAAGAATGGAACTCCGTCTCTTAAAAACGTGAATATTACCGGGTTTGCTTCTTTTACAGAATCCCAGAAGTCTGTTAAGATGTAAACCTGCACGTTTAATTTGTTTTTGATTCCAGTCATTTCTCCTGCTTGGAATCCCATGTCTATTATGATTGCTCTTAGTTTGTCTTTTAGTTCTGCCCGTGTCATTTTTTTGACGTCTGTGTCATCAATTACTACAAAGACATCTATGTCTGATGTTGGTGTTGCTCTTCCTTGGATTAAGCTTCCGCCAAGAACATATGTTACGATATACTTTTCAAATTTCTTTAGAACCATTGTTTTGTGTACTTCTGAAATTTTGATTGCAGCAAGCATTCCTGTGTCGTGTATCGGTGCTGCCATTGCTATTGTTTGCAATAGTTCGTATTTTCCGTCATAGCAGTTTTGCCATATTTCTGATAATAATATTGTTTGTGGAACGATTTTTTTGTCTGTTTCTTTTGCAGTTGTTTCTACTATTGCAGTCAGTTTGTCTTTTAATTCTGCTTTTGACATTTTGTGCTGTTCTGAATCATCTACTACTACTAGAACATGAAATTGGTCTTTTTTTGGCTCTTCTTTTGTTTTGCCTTCGGGGCTTGGTTTTGGAGGCGGTAATAACGCTATTCCTGTTATGTATTTGTCGAATTTGTCAAGTAATTTTTTCTTGAAAGTATCAAGTTTTTGTTTTACTGCCATTAATTTTTCTTTTACATCTTTCGGTATTTTGTCTTCTATTTCCTTTATCATTTTTTCTTGAGGATTGATTTTTGTTTCTTTTTTAGTTTGTTTTTTTGCCATTGTCAGCCTCCGTTTTATAATAATCATTTATTTTAGGGTCATAATTTGCAAGGTATTTTTTCATAGAGTCACCAGTTCTAATTTATTTCTAATTGATAATTCTCCTTTTACTAATTTTTCAAATATTTGCATTGAAGTATTGTTTTCAGACATTTCTAATACAAATTCAAATGCTTTATCGTGTATTCCATTTACAGCAGGCCGGGGATTTATACATTGGCCAATTCCTGCAATATTATTTTCTTTTATAGATTTCATCCATGCCATTGAAAATGCAAATGCTTTTGCTTCTTCATCTCTTTCATCTTGTAATGTATAACTCATTACATGGCCGATTTCATGGCCTATTGTCAGCATTAATGAGTCTAAATGATTTCTTTTTACAAAAACTTCATTTAATCCTCTTCCATTTCTATTGATTGCAAAGCCTTGAACAAATTGGCTGTGAACTCCTTTGTGGCCTTTATGAACCTCATTAAATGCTTTTTCACTTAATACAACAACTTTTAGATTAGTTGGAAATTCTTTTCCAGTTGTTTTTTCAAAAGCTTCTCTTACATAAGGCATTATTTTATCTTCACTGGTTACTATTTCTGTTACAGGTCTTGCAGGATTTAAGAATAATTCTTCTGGTTCTGTTTTCTGAATTTTATAGTCTCCTTGTAAGATGGTATATTGCGGAAATGGTTTTGTTGTTTCAATACTTGCGCTTTTGCTGGTGTACTGTATTGTCTGTTCCAGATTTGACATGTATTTTGTATAGTCTTCTATTGGATGCGTGTAAGAACTTCCTTTTCCATAGCCAGAACTTGCATATCCGCCTGAACTATTTCCATATCCGCATCCTTGACTGCAGTAGCTCATTTAAGTTTTGCCTCTAATGGTTTCTTTTTAACAGCTTTTTTAGCTTCTGCTTCTAAATCAACGCCTAAGTCTTTTAGTGCTTTGATATGCATTTGCATTAACTGTTCTACTATTCCTAGTATTCTTCCCATTTCTTCTCTTTCTTTTGCTAATGTAGTTAGAGCTCCTTTGTGAAATCCGATTTGTTCTGGATTTGATTCTTTTTTTGCCATTATTTTGCCTCCTATGACTAAAATGTCACATAGGTATTATTAGGCATTCTTTGCTTATAAAGCTAATGTGACAAAAAGGTCATAATCTCTTTTTTAGAAACCTTTATATTTAGTATATATTTCGTATATGGTGAGGTGTATTATGGCAACAATTGGTGAAGCATTAAAATTTCCCTTTGCAAGGTTTAAAAGATTATTTTACTGGTTATGGGTTTTGATTCCTATTATTGGTTTGCTTGCTTTTTCAGGTTATATTCTTAGGATTATCCAGGCAATTATCAAGGGAAACTACAAGGAAGTTCCTAAGTTTGGCAGGTTTTGGCCTAATTGTGTGCTTGGTTTGTATTCCTGGATACTTGGTTTAGTTATAGGGTTTGTTGTTTCAATATTTTCTATTTTGCAGATTTTTGGCGGTATTGCAGGAGCAATTGCATATGTTGCTGTGACAATTTATGCCGCCTTAGTTGGCCCGATTATGGTTGTTCAGCTGGCTGAAACAGAGGATTTATCCAAGGCTTTTAATGTTGTTCGCGCGCATAAGATTGTTTTTAACAACTTCAGCAAATATATTATTGTTGTTTTGCAGCAGATTGCAGTTAGTATTGTTTTGTTGATTGCTTCGATTCCAATAATTACTTTGATTATTACTATTCCTGCAATGAGTTATGCAAAGCAGTATCTTTATGCAGGATTTTACAGGGATGTTAAGAAAAAGCCGAAGTATTAATAAAAGATAGTTTTATTGAAGAGGAGTTGTTGTGGTATGTTTGTTGATGATTTCGACCGAAATAAATATATATTGAGGGATATTATTTAACAATATGTGTTTTCAGAAGATTAAATCATTTCATAAAAGATATATAGATAGATGTAGAAGTTTTTATTCCAGTAGCATCGCAGGACTGTTTACTGGAGTTATCATTGGAATATTTTTTAGTTTGGTCACTGATGCGTCTTTTAATAGGTGGATAAATCCATTTCAATTAGGGGAATTATTTGCTGCGATAATATATTTTGGATTTACTTTAATATTAATATATATTTTGTACTTCTTTGGAAAAGCGTGTGTATATGTTGTATGTATATATTTTTTGATGACAAAAATCGTCAGGAATTCGTCAAAAAAGAAAAATTGTTTAATTAATTTCAAAATAAACTATTTTGCTGGAATCTATTCTGCAACCTGGGTAGCATCTTTAATTATACTACACACACAATTTATGATCGCCCTATATGTGTCAATTATGTTTATTCTATTATATTTTCCAGTGGAATATTTCGTCGTAAGAAACAAAAAGGGTTAAAAACCCCTGGTTATTTGAAATATGTTCTAAAAGGCAGAAGAAACTAACCTTTATAAACTAATAATATCTAAATTTGTAAAATGAGAGAGTTAATAGTAAGTGATGGAAGCGAAATAAGTAGACTTTCCAAGTCTGGAAGAAGGAAAGAAATGTTTAATTGTTTTACCGATAAAGTTAGAAATCTCTTATTATCTATGAACATATCCAATAGAAGAAAATATTTACTTAGAACAGTCATGGATAGATCTCATGATAATTTCGGGGGAATAGATTCTTTGTTGAGGCGATGCCAAAAAAATGGACATGATAGAACAACTAAAGATAAACCTTGTTTATCAGATAAATATCTCGCCGAGCAATCATTATGGGCAAAACGAATTTACTCTTTGTCGTCATGCCGACCTTATGCAAATGGAAACGACTTCTGGGGCGAAATTAACATAGGTCTACTGGTTTTAAATGAAGACGCATATACAAAGAAATTGGATGTTTCTCCTAATCCTAGAAGTGAATGGGGTTTATTTCTTCAAGAGAATCCGGAAATTAGAAGACAAGCTCTACTTGGAGTAATTCTTCTTGATACGAAAATTAAAAAGCATAAACTTCAAGAACTATATTTAAATTTAGATACCGCGCCAAGATTATTAGTAGAAAGAATACATCAATCCGGCTATTTTAGAAATTCTAACTAACAACGATACCCTCCTTTTGTAATAATATTCAGTTCATATTAATTCGATTGTTCTTCTTATTAACCATTTAATTATCAAAAATCCCCTAAACTCCTTTGCTTTGGGATATGTTTTATTTCTTTCTTAGGAACGCCATCAAATATTGGTTTTCCATAAACTCCGTCATATCCTGGTTCGATTTTAATTTTCTGTTCCCTGTTCTTGATTATCAAGTCTGCGATTCTTTCATTGCACACAGAAACCAATTTTTCTTTAGGAACTTCTAATAAAATTTCCATTTCATTTCCTAATTTCTGCAAATCATTGTAGACTTTCCATGTCTTTTGTGTTGCTACTCCTGCTCCAAGACCTCCTGAAATTACTTCTGATAATGGAATTAAACTTTTAAATGGTTTTGCAGTTGAAGGTTTATATCCTTCTTCTCTGTCTGCCAGCTCTTCTACTCTGTATGCTACTCCTAAAGTTAATTTTTTTCCGCACTTTGGGCATATTCCTTTGTGTTTTTTTGTTTCTTTTGGGTTCATTACTATTCCGCAGTTTCTATGCCCGTCATAATGATATTTTCCTTCTTCTGGAAAGAATTCTATTGTTTCTACAACTTCTTGATTACGAATTGCTTTTAAAATTGAATCATAATCTAATTTATTAACATCAAATATTGTGCATTCGCGCCCTATTCTCCATGGCCAAAAGCTGTGCAGGTCAGAAAAGCTTAATATTGATTTATTATCCAGTTCTTTTATTCTCCAGTTCATTGCAGGGTCTGACGAAAGGCCTGTTTCAATTGCATGTATTTTATTTGCTTTTTCTTGAAAGCATTCTTTTAAAGAATCAAATCCAGACATAGAGCCAAGCATTCCAAACCAAGGTGTCCAGCAATTGTGAATTGTGGCAAATTCAGAAAGGTATGAATTATCCTTTTCAACTTCTAGGTTAAAAACATTTCCTGAATATTTTTCTTTTTTAATTTTTTTGATAGGAATGTATATGTAATTGTTATCTATCCATCCGTGTTTGCGATTCATTTTTGTTTTAAATCTTTTGAAACATTTGTCAGAAAGAAGGTTAAATTCATCTTTATAAAAAGAAAGATTTGAAAATATATAGTGGTCTTTTTTTGCAATGATTGTTCTTTTTCCTGTAATGTGCTTTCTTGAATTAAATTTTTCTTTGGTTTCAATATAAATCGAAGGAATTATTTTTAATCGTAAACAAATCATTTTCATTTGATTGGCCAAATCTTGTGATGAGGTAATTCCTGCATCGCCCCGCCACCATCCGCGAAATAATTCCGATTGTTTTTCACGGGGCAAATATAGGCAAAAATCAGGAAGTTTTTTTGTTGAAGCGCACTTTTTAGAGTTGGGATATACAAGCAAAGAAAAAAAGTCGAGTAATAATTTTGAAAAATATATTAGCTCTACAGATTTATTCCTGTGTATTATTTTGGGTGAAGAAATGCCAAATGTTTGCTGTATTAGATTAATAACATCATTGATATATTCTTTCTCTTGTTGGTGAAAGCAGAATCCTATTGCATCGCGATTATTAGTATAGCCTTCTGCAAGATAATAACCTATTAGCCGGCATGTTTCTTTATTCAGCGGGATTATGGGCTTTATTCCTTTTCCTCTGCTTCCAAAGGGTTTTATTTTATGTTTTTTCTTTACAAAAGAGCCAATATATTCATATATGTTTATGCTGGTTCTGTCTTTTGTTTCTTTTATTATCGGATACAGAAGTATATCGCTGTTTTCTAAATTTTTCGCAGAAATCCAGGAAGGAGAATAATTTAAGTAATGCTTTCGGCGGCAGGTTTTTTCTTGTGAACATCCCATTTTACAAAATCCTTTTGTTGAAGCACATTTTTTCATTGTTTTTATAGCTAAGAAGGGATGTTCAGGAGTTGTTTTTATTCCTTCTCTAAAATAGAAAGGAATGACATGATAAATATCACCTTGATATTTTCTGTTATATGTTTTGAGAACTTTTTGCCACACGCCGTTATGCGTCAGTACTTTATCGCCAGCGGATATTTTATTTATTTCTGTTAAACTGTAATTGGTATGAATTAGGGTTTTTGGCAGAAGACAGTGCGCCGGTATTATTTCTATTTTAGGGCTTATTGAATTCATCATTTCAACAAGTTCTGGAGAGGTGATTTTAAAAATCGGTCTGCCGTCATAATCAACCCTGCCGCGTTTCTTAAGTGCTTCTGTTATTTGCAAAACAATTTCAAAATCAGGTGCTAAAATCACTTGATGTATTCTTCTTCCTTTGCCTTTGTCAGTATATACTAGGGAAATCTCGGTTTGTGGTATAAAGCAAAAGCCGTTTGAAGTTTTAAGAACGCCGTCATCAAATATTAAATCTTTTTTAAGTTCTTTAAACCATTCTGGATGTGTAAAATCTCCTGTTCCTAATAAATTAAGTCCTTTCATTCGCGCATATTTTTCTAGGTTAGAAATGGTTAGTTGTTTAGATGTTGCGCGAGAATATCTTCCGTGTATATGTAAATCACTTATTATTTTCATCTATGTTTAACCTCGCTTGTTTTTTTAATACTTTTGTTTTTTTTT
>JAFGHW010000045.1 GCA_016929895.1 Candidatus Woesearchaeota archaeon | reverse complement strand
GAAAGGGTATTTTGATATTCCTTGATGGAAAAGGAAGGCCAGGAGAGGATTTAATCAAGCTAAAAGGGCAGTCTTTTTTGGTATCCCGGTAAGCGATGCACTATTTCTCAAAAAGTGATGTACTACTTCTCGTTTTGCATAAAATCGATGTACTATTGCGGTTTTTTCTGCAAATAAGCAGCAAGCTTTATAAATGACCTGCGTTCCACTGTACTAAATCGGCGGAGAGAACGAGTCTCCAGCGGATAAAATACAATTTCATGAAGAAAACATACTTGAAAAAGTGATGTACTAGGTAATAAATGGCAAGAATACGAAAAGGAGTATCATACAGGCCTGTGAAACGAGCATACACTAGATACAGCAAGTTCAAGAACAAAAGTTTTGTCAAAACAAGACCTGTGTGCAGAGTAGTAAGATTTGACATGGGCAATGTAAAAAGAGAATATGATTATGTGCTTCACTTAGTTTCAAAACAAACATTACAAATAAGAGATAACGCGCTGGAATCTGCAAGACTTGCAGGAAATAGAGTCTTGGAAAAAAACCTGGGAAAAGACGGATTTCATTTGCGAGTTCGTAAATTTCCGCATCATATTCTAAGAGAAAATCCATTAGCAGCAGGAGCAGGAGCAGATAGAATGAGCACAGGAATGGCACATTCATTTGGGAAAATCATAGGAATTGCTGCGCAAGTAAAAGAAGGACATGAAATATTCACACTAAAAGTAAAAAAAGAAAACCTGCCAATTGCAAGAAAAGCAATGAAAAAAATCAGCTTAAAACTACCAAAACAATATTCTATTTCTGAAAACAAAATCAAAGAGAAAACACTTAAAACAACAGAGAAAAAAGAAATAAAAACTGCAAAAGAATCTGAGAAAGCAAAGGTTGCTGTAGCATAGAAAACCTTTTAAATTCTAAAACAAAACTCTTTCAAAGGTGATAATCATGAAGCCAAAAGCAGATGTAAAAGATGCTGCAGATGCTCTCAGGGAATTAAAAAACTGGGTATATGAGTATGCAAAAGAATTTGACCTGGATGAAAAAGCAATAGAAGTCCTGCATAAAAAAATCGATGAAGTTGCAAATGAATTAGCAGGAATTCAATGTAAATAATATGATTTTTCCGTAAAATTTCCGCTTTTTTCTTTTTAATTCTTTGTTTTTCTGATTAAATAGTTATTTTTTCCGAAACTATCGGAAATATTCCGATTTTTCTTTGTAAACAGATATTAAAATGTAAAATAATATATTTTACATGGCAAACAAAACAAGAGATGGAATAAAACTAACCCAAATTATACAAATGCTGACAAAACTATCAGGAGTAGAAATAAGAAAAGGCAAAAAACACCCTTACATAGCAATGTACAATGGACTAAGACCATGTCCTGTAGCAGCTTCAACAGATGCTAAAACAATGATAGTTCCATGGATAGAACAAGCATCAGGCTATGAAAGAAACAATATTTATTCTTCTCTTAAATCAGGAAAATGGTATAAGCGAATAGAAAAAAAGTAAGGTACCAGATTCAGAATCTGGTAACGTGTATCCGCACAATAAGTATTATGATCACAGAGATATATAAACTTTGTGATTTTTAGCATGCTGGCGTGAACCGAATCAGGTAAGGTGCCTGGCTTAGGATCAGGTGACGTGTATCCGCGCGTCGTGCGGGTTCGAATGTCATGGCGAGACCGAAAGTCCCGTCGCCAGCGCTAAAAATTTAAGAATTCTTTTTTATCTCATCTAAAACTTCTTGTACTGTATCTTTTCTTTTAACAGATGGATGGAAATAAAATATTGATTTAGTATTATGCTCTCCAACTACAAATATTTCTGGTTTATTATGTTTTAAATTCGATAATATTGCCGCCCCTAATTCTATAAAAGTTCCTGTGCCTCCATCAGCAGTAAATAAAATAAAAATATCGCAGTTTTTCACACCTTCCATATCTTGTAAAGAATACTTTTGTGACATTTCTGGGTTTTCATGATAAGGTTTAATCATTTTATGAGTTGTCCAATCATAAGTTATTTCATGACCTTGTTCAACTAATTTATTATGTAATTCTCTAACTTCATCTTTACGATCAAACCGCGCTGCTAAGTAGATTTTCATCTTGCTTTTCTCTCTAAAACCGCCTTAACAATCAAAGGCCATGCAACAGTTGCATCACAAGGGACTTCTGCATAACAACCGCCTTCTTCAGGAGGAACAAATTTTCCCCAAGAAATACCCTCAGAATAAGTACATCCAGACAAGCCGCCCCAATGAACTGGTTCAGGGCATATTCTAACACCATATTTGTAACGAACAAACTTGTCTTTAGGTAATTTTAACCTTTTTTGAATAATATCAGTATAAGGACCAACCTGCTGAGCCCAATTACGAGGAACACCGCCGCCAATAGTAAAAATACCCAATTCCTTTTGCTTTGCTATTAATTCAGTAAAATATTCCAAATCTATAAATGGATTAAAATTAAACTCTTTTTTATTTTCACTCTTTCTTCTTTTATTAAGCAAACCAAAATCCAATCCAAATTCAGAATCAGTAAAAGCAGGAATAAAAACAGGAATATTCTTTTCAAAAGCAGACTTTAAAACACCTCTTCCATCTTTATTATCACTAAGAAATTTTCCTAATGCTCTATTAATTTTATAAGAACATAAAGTTGCTTCAGAATTAAACTTGTTAATAACCTCATTAAAAATAATTTCGGCATTATCAAGATTTTTTTCCAATTCTAAAGTGTCATAAATTCGGTCATAGCCCGCGTAATACAATTTTTTATCATCCATTTTATTATCATGTTTGAAATGAGTCATTCCTGCAGATGCAATAAAACCATGGGCCATCAAGGCGCCTGTGCTAACAATAGCATCAACCATTCCATTATCAATCATATCACAAATAACCAAACCCATTTTAGCAACAGTCATTGCACCAGATAAAGTAAGAACAGTAAAACAATCCTTGTTTTTCCACATTTTTTCAAAAACATCTGCTGCTTCGCCCAATTTTCTTGCAGTAAAAGCAGTCTTAGACATTGCTCTAACCATATCATTAACAGAATTAATTTTAGAAAAATCTAATGGTTCTAACGGAACAAGCTTGTCATCAAATCCATTTCTTAACTTGCCTTCATCTCTTGTTTCTCCCTTCATACAAGAAAAAAATAATTAGTATTATAAAAACTTTTTCGATTTTTATGTAAGATTTACGAATTTTTAGTTTAAGTTTTTGAATGAATCTGACAGAGTTGATATTTTTTCCGATTCTTTTGTAAGATTTTCCAGATTTAGTTTAGTTAGTGATATTAATAAGTAAATTTTGTAAAATAAAGAATGGCTCAACTTAGAATAATGCCAAGTTTATTGCCTGATCATGCGAACCCTCATTAAATATCATATTCGCAAAGTATATAAAATTTGCGAATTTTTCAACAAAGCCGGTGTGGCTCAACTTGGTACGGCGCCAGGTTTAGTGCCTGGTCACGCGAACCCTCGCGTCCTGCGGGTTCGAAAGTAACTGCGAGACCGAAAGTCCCGCCGCCGGCGTTGAAAAATAATATTAGAAAGAATAATTAGAAGAATGTTTAAACGAATTTCTTGTAGATAGTTTTAGAAGGGGGGTTTACAGAGGAAGATTTGAGTTTTCTCCTGCGTAGATCATGAAAATGATTATAAAAATGATAAGCAATAAAAAGAAGATTCTTCCAAAGAGTATTAATAAAGAAAATGCTTTGTCTTCAAATGGGTTTTTGATTAAGTACCTAACCGTGCTGAATAAATAGGTTGGCGGCCCAGAAGTTGGCATGTTATCATAATGATAACCGGGATTTATTTCGGCGGCCTTGTTGTTAATAAGACTTATCAAAATAATGTTAACAATAACTAATAAAAACAAAATTACAGCAAAGATCAAAGTCATCATAAATTAGATTTAAACATTGGTTATTTATAAAATTTGCCTAGAATGGTTATTTAAGAGTATGTTAAGATTACTTCTTTTTATAAAAATTAAGAATTTCCTTAACACTAGTTGCTTGATAAGCAGATTTATCAGGTCTAAATCTTAAAAACCTTGGAAATCTCAAAGCGAGACCTTCAGCAGTGTGCAAAGGGCTCTTTGTTATTTCTGCGCCCAGAACCTCAACAACAATAACCGGCTTAAACCAGAGATCTGGTTTTAACTCTTTTTTTGCACTAACCCTTTTGTCTTTTTCTTTTGATTCATATTTTCTGAAGATTTTAGGCAATTCTTTTAACTGCTTGTCTGTAAAACCACTGCCAAGTTTAGTAAAAGTCTCAAATTTTCTTGTTTTACTATTATAAACAGCACACAATAAAGAACCATAAGAGCCGGCTCTTTTGCCATGGCCTCTAAAAGCACCAACAACAACCAAGTCAAAAGTATCAACCATACCTTTGGCATATTCTTTTTTCCACTTAATCCACAACCAGCCGCGAGTTCCTGCCTTGTAAACAGAATCATTTTCCATAGACTTAATCATAACACCCTCAGCACCTTTTTTCAACATTTTATTAAAAAAAGACTGAATCTTTTTAGGATTCTTAGTAACAATTCTATTAGCGAGCTTTGCACAGGAAGTTTGTTTTTTAACAACAGACTTTAATGCTTTATACCTAGCAGGATAGTCTTCTTGCAAGCAGGATTTTCCATTCAAAAAAAGCAAATCAAATAAAAATAAACAAACAGGAATCTTTTTAATATATTTTTCAACGTCATATTTTCTCCTTCTCTGCATTAACAGCTGAAATGAAAGCAATCTGCCCTTTTTATCAACAGCACAACCTTCGCCGTCTAAAATACATGATTTACATCGAATATTTCTACGAATGCAATCGATAACATCAGGATATTGGCGGGATATATCTTCCAAGCGCCTGCTAAAAATCCTGATATTTTTTCCCTGAACATGAACCTGCATTCTCTCGCCGTCATATTTTTCCTCAACAGCCATTTCTCCCTTAATCTTTTCAAAAATCTCCTGAAAACTCTTGGCCCTCTGAGCAAGCATGACTTTTATAGGTCTTTTGAAAACCACGCCAACAGTCTTGATTCCCCTGATTTTTCTCCTGGAAATCATTTCTGCTAAATAACCCAAATCCGGATTTGCCTGGTATGCCTTATCTAATTCCTTTCTTGCTTCTTTAGAACCTGTAAATGCAATAGACAAAGCATCAAGAATCGCCCTGTCACCAGCACCCAAACGCATTTTACCAACAACCAAGCGAGCAATATATTTTGCCTCTTTAGAAGAAGCTATTCTCAATAAATTAGCCAATTCCTTAATTTTAAAATCCTGGCTTTTCGCACCAGAAGCACCGGCAATCTTATGCAAAGACTGAAAAACCTTTTTTACAGACAAGGATTCCCTTCTTCTTCCAACAAGCTGCTGAGCAGTCAGACCAGCATCACCTGTTCTTTTAAACAATTCGTTGACTTTTTTCAAATCCTTTTTAGCAGCAATAGAAACAGACCTCAAAACAAGCTTATTAGACATTCCGGTAATAACTCCCTTGTACTCGCTGGAAATCCTTCCAGACAACAAATAAGTTGCTACTTTTAATTCAGACGCAGGGCATTTTTTAAAAAAATCTGCTAAAATACTTCTAATTTTATTTCCAGAAGTAACCTTTTCCAAAGGCTCGAAAACATCAACAATTTTACCAAACTTCATCTTAATACTTTCTTCCTAATAATTTAAATTTTCGGATATGAACAAGATTGGGGATAACTTTTTTTAATTTATTTATTTTAATATCTGCATAATTATACTGCATTTCTGCAGAGCCAGACAATAAAGAACCTTTTGCATATTCTTTTTCTTTAGTCAAATAAGATAATAAATAAAAATGCTTGTTATACGGTTTATTAGCAATGACTGTATATTCATGTGCATCTTGCTTGACCCATAGCGGCCTGTTGTTTATTCCGACCATCAAATTATTTTCTCCTTCGACAATAAAATCAGTTCTAAAATATTTTTTTTTAGAAAATTCTTTAAAAAACTTCGGCGCTCTTTTTTTAATGATATTTTTATATTTGATATTGAGTTTCCGGCTTATATCGCATTTAGTTGAACAAGGAGTGTGAGCTATAAACGGAAATTTTCTTTCAGAATCATGCAATCTTTTATAATAACTATAATAACTAAAATTATTTTTCAGCCAATCCAAATCATTTTCCTTGATATACTGCTTAATGCAACAAGCAGGATACCCATAAACCTTCCCTGCGGCAATATCTGCGTCATCTTTTTTTTGCCTTTTAACAAAAGAAAGATATCTCTTGAACAATCTTTGATGCTGTTTATCCTTAAACAAATCATAACCATACCAGGTTCCCTTTAAAGACCAAACAATCTTGTTATTCTTGATTTTGCTAATCTCTTCAAATGATTTAGGCTTATCAACATTAAAAAAAATATTATGATCTTTCAAATGCCTTTCAAAATGAAACTTATCGCCGATATTTCTGGGAGTAATTTTAAGCGATACAAATGTAGAAGGCTTGGTTCTTGCTGCAAAAAGAATCAATTTTAACTTATCAGCAGGCTCAAAACAATCACGTTTCTCAATAAAATCTATCAAAAAATCCATTTTCACCTCTTTAGAGGATTATAAGAATAAGAGTATAAAAATGTTTCTTAACTAACTTTTGAAAAGTTCTCAAAAAACATGGTTTTTTGGAACCTCAAAAATGCTTCGCATTTTTGATGGTTAGAATCAAAGGCATCAACCAACACAAGTAGTTCTAGTCTGAATAAGCTCTTCACGAGCATTAAACAAAGCCTGTTCTGCTTTTTCAAATGCATCCTTTTTCTCTTGAATCTGTTCCTGTGCTTCTTCTATATCCTCCCCGTTTTCCAAATCATCAATTCTGTCCTTTGCTTTTTCATATGCTTTCTTGGCATCTTTATAATCTTCTTCAGCTCTGTTAAAATCATCTTCTTTGAAAGCAATCAAAGCCTCACAGTTATTTTGGTTTTTCTGATACTCCAAAGAATAACCTTCTTTAGAACTATCCGAAGAATCAACTGGTTCATCAATATTTAAATTAGCAATACTATCTCTGAATGAAGAAGTTAGAACAGAATTTTCTTCTATAGTTTGAACATCATCATTGCTATTTTCTTTGGCTGCTGTCTCTTTAACACTAACTTTGTTACTATCTTCGACAACCTGTGCGTCAATTGTGTTGGAAGAATCAATAATCATAAAACTAACTGCCCCGCCAATAATAACCAGGATTGCAACCAAAGAACCGATAAGCAAAGCTTTCAT
>JAFGHW010000044.1 GCA_016929895.1 Candidatus Woesearchaeota archaeon | reverse complement strand
GGGAGATTCATAGAAGAATACATGATACGAAGCTATATAAATACTGCTGTGTTATAATTATTATATGCCAAAATACGTATCACTATTATCAGGAGGTATTGACTCGCCAGTTGCAAGCTATTTAATGCTGGAGAAAAAGCAGGAACTTGTTTTGGTTCATTTTCATAATCAAACCATTCAAAAAGAGCGTGTTAAAAGCAAAGTGATTAGATTGTCTGAAAAGCTCAGCGAATACGGCAAAGTTAAGCTGTATATGATTCCATTTGGGGGATTACAAAGAAAAGTCATTCAGCATATTTCTGCTAAAAACAGAATGATAGTATATCGTAGAGTTATGTTCTGGATAGCTGAGAAGATACTAGAAAAAGAAGAAGCCATTGGATTTGTAACAGGAGACTGCCTTGGACAGGTTGCTTCACAAACACTTGACAACCTGGGAGTTGTGCATTCTGCTGCCAAAAAACCAGTATTAACACCGGTTTTAGGTTTTGACAAAGAAGAGATAGTAAACATTGCAAAAAAAATAGGAACATATGAACTATCAATTGAACAATACTCTGACTGCTGCAGTTTTATGATAGCAAAACATCCTGAAACAAAAGCAAAACTTCCAGATATTGAAAAAGAAGAAGAAAAAATGGATATTACCAAGGAGATTAAAGAATCTGCTGAGAACGCAGAAATTATTCTTCCCTAAACTCTGGCTCAGACTCGATAGAATCCTTGAATTGAGAACACTGTTTTTTTTCCTTCCAAAAAAACCAGCATTTCTCACCAAATACCTTAAAAGCCGCACACTTATCACACAAAGCCATAAAACCATAAAAGTTGGGAAGATTTAAAAAGTTTTTGCTCCTATAGTGCAAAATGCTAACAGAAAAAGAAATAAAACAAATAAAAGAAGAATTAAACAACTGCAAAAGACCAATATTCTTTTTTCATGATGACCCTGACGGACTAGCAAGCTTTTTACTTCTATACAGGCGTATACATGAAGGAAAGGGAGTAATAGTAAAAGCATACCCAAAACTCAACACAATGTTTGCAGAAAAAGCACTAAACTATGAAGCAGACAAGGTATTTGTTCTGGATATTGCAAATGTTGAACAAGAATTCATAGACATGGTAAAAATACCAGTAATATGGATAGACCATCATCCACCGATAAAAAGAGATAAAATAAAATATTTTAATCCCAGATTAAGAGACAATTTGAATATTCCTGTATCATATCTCTGCCATCAAATCGTTAAACAAGATGACTGGATAGCACTTATTGGATGCCTAGGAGACTGGTATATACCTAATTTTTTCCCAGACTTTGCGAACAAAAATCCTGAGCTAGTAAACAAAGCAAAAAAAATAGGAGAAATACTCTTTGAAACAAAAATGGGCGAATTAGTCAAAATACTCTCGTTTAATCTCAAAGGAAACACATCAGAAGTAAATAAGTCCATTAAAATACTCACAAGAATAGATAATCCAGAAGAAATATTAGAGCAAACAACACCTCGGGGAAAATTGATATATAAAAAATACGAACAAATACAAAAACATTACAAAGAACTGCTTAAAAAAGCAATGAAAGCAAAAAAAGGAAAAATAATAGTATTCACGTATAGCGAAGATAAACTAAGCTTAACAAAAGACTTGGCAAATGAACTAATGTATCTAAATCCTGACAAAGTTATTGTTCTTGGAAGAGAAAAATCAGGAGAAGTAAGATGCAGCATAAGAGCAAATAATCTTGACTTAACAAAAGCAATACCCAAAGCACTAATCGGAATAGAAGGATATGGCGGAGGACATGAAAAAGCAGGCGGAGCAGGAATAAAAAAAGAAGATTTTAAACAGTTTCTTAAGAATTTGGAGAAAGAAATTAAATAAAACCCTTATCCTCTGCAAACTTTCTAAAAGACCTGTCAAAAGTTGCTTCTGCTTGTTTTGAGAAGGCGCATGCTGGAAGTTCATTTCTTTCTAAATGGTACTTAATACACTCACAGCATAATCCTTTTCTAGGACAACCAGGATAAGTGCAAGGGCAATCTGCTTTATTACTCTCTTTTTGGCATTCCATTTTATTATTCCTGGAAAATATACTAACTGAATCGGAAAAAGTATATAAAATTAATGGAAAGGCATATAAATAATCGATTTTAGAATTAGATTATGAGAAAGACTATTATCTTTGGAATTATTTTTTCTATATTGCTTATCTTAACAGGATGCGGAATAATTACTAGTTTTACTGCAATAGACTTTGAAGAACCAATTAAATATTGCTCTCCAAATATTACAATAGCTTCTTTTAATATTCGAAAATTCTCAGACAATAGCAGAGATGATTCTGAACTGGACAAGATAACTGAGATTTTAAAGCAATTTGACTTGATAGCTATACAAGAAATAATTGGAGATCCTATAATTTTGAATCGAACTGTTGAAAGATTAGCAGAGAAAGGAGCAGATTACAGTTTTGTAGTAAGTGAACCTATAGGAAATGTTCAAAAAGAACGTTATGCTTTTCTTTTTAAT
>JAFGHW010000043.1 GCA_016929895.1 Candidatus Woesearchaeota archaeon | reverse complement strand
TAATTTACAAATTTTTGTTTCAATTCAGGCTTAGAGCTAATATTCCTTACAACGATTTCAAATGAATTTCCTTCCAAATCTCCTAAACAGACAGGCTTGTCTCCTTTGCCTTTAAAAGAAATCTCAATATCTTTCAGCTTAACCTCTTCCAGTCGTTTTTCAGAAACTCCCTCTGCAGAACAAAGTTGTGAGGTAACAGCTCTTCTGTCTTTGTTTCCTGCAAATCCAAATTTCTTTACAGGAGTTCTTAATTCTCTTGCAGTCATTTCCAGGGCTCGTAAAGTGGTATAATCTTTTTTCTTTAGGAGAAAATATGTGTATTTTCCTTTTGAATCTAGCTTGATATTGCTTATTTCTTTTACTATAAAGTCTTCTGGTTTTTGTTTTATTTTATACATATGAATCCAAAGATGCTTAAAACGCAAAGCCCTTTGCACCAACTTCGTTGTCTTTGCAGGCCTTTGGCTGCTCTGCTTTGCTACGCACCCGAAGAGATTCGAACTCTCGACCTACTGCTTGCTCCGTTTTTATAGGAGGCAGTCGCTCTATAAACCCGCATTTGGACATCCATTCTGCTCCAGGCTGAGCTACGGGTGCATTTAGAATGACAATTATCAGCGCCTTTTAAAGATTACCACTTTCTCTTTGTTTTGAATACTTCCTGGAATATTGATGCTATCCAGTTCATTGTTGTAAAATAGGGGATAAATATAAAATATGCTAATGCCCCTGTTATATTGTTTGTTATTCTTTCATTAAATCTTCTGTGGGACTGCCATATCAGGTAAAATCCTAGTATTGTTACTATTGCCAATGGCACGAGTATTCTATAGTTTTGCCCCAGCATTACATCAGTTACTGTTGGTATTGCTGTCACTGTTTTCCAAAAGTATCCTGTTATTGTTGCGCTTCTGAATAAAAATTCTGTTGTTGTGTCTATCAGGTTTATTAGAATTATTGTTATGTTTACTATCAGTGTTATGACAATTATTACATTGACAGGCATTTGGAATATTCCGAATATTCCATGTTTTGGTGAGAACATCATTTTTCTGTAGCTCCACATGTTGTAGATGTAGCCGCGGGCCCATCTTAGCCTTTGTCTCCATAGCGTTTTGATTCCTTTTGGCACAAATGTGTAGGTTATGCTTTCTGGTTGCATTTCTATTTTATACCCGTTTTGTATCAGTCTTAGTGCTATTTCCATATCTTCTGTTAAATTATTTCTGTCTCTGGTAAATCCTCCTATTTTGCGCAGTGTTTCTGTTTTATAGGTTGATAATACTCCTGGAGTTATGTGTAATGTTCCTAATAAGGACATGAGTTTTCGTATCATATTGCTCATTATATATTCAAAGAATTGTATTTTTTCTAGAATTTTATTTGGTGTTTCTACTTTTACCCTGCTTATTACTGCTCCAACCTTTTGGTTGTAAAAATAAGGCAGCAATAGTTTTATTCCATTTTTTGATATCCTGCTGTCTGCGTCAAGTACTGAAAAGTATTCTCCTGTGGCATTATCAAGGGCAGTATTTACTGCTATTGATTTGTTTCCGCTGTTTTTTGCGTGTTGCAAAAGAATAATGTTATGTGATTGGTTTTTTTTGATTATAGCTTCAACAACCTGTGCTGTTTTATCAGTTGAACCATCATTTACAATAATAATCTCTTTTTTATCTATAGGATAATCCGCTTCTATAATGGAATTAATTGTTTTTAGAATGGTTTTTTCTTCATTATATGCAGGTATAGCCAGTGTAATCTTTGGGTTTTCTGTTAGTTCTTTTGTTTCAGGTTCATTTGCAAATAAATAGTGCAGCCAGATAATTGTTAGCCATAGTGTAATAAAGGATATTCCCCATAGTACGTGCTGTAACATACTGCTTGAACAGATATTATTGTTTTTAAATCTTTCTCTTCAAAGCTGTGGTGCATTGTTTGCCGGAGAGGCGATTAAAGCAGGCGAAACGACCTGAGCCACGCAGTGGCGAAGCTGAGGAGCAGAAGCGGCTTTGCACCACAGCTCTCTTCAAAAAGCTTTTAAACTCAATACTAATACTATATATTATGGCTGGGAAGGATGTGTTTGTTAAACTAACAACTGTTATATCAATAGCAATATTTCTTTTATTAATCTTTATGTCTTTTGTTTGGAATAATCTTGGTTTTATTCCTGAGATGATTATTTTTATAATTCTAATAGTTTTCTTATACATTACATATAATCGATGGAATATGAATCTTCCAATTTACACAGTATTAATACTGAGTTTTATCCCTCATTCTTTAGGATTTATGGGGTTCTACTTTAGCTCTCCTCTTCCAATTGCGTGGGATCATTTTACTCATATTTGTCCTTGTTTTGCTTTTGCAATGTTTTTCTTCCAGTATCTTAAGCAGTTCATGCCTAAAAAACTCTTGACAACTAAATCGATTTTCTTAATCTTTATAATAATCCTTGCTGCTTCGGGTATTGGTGTGATAATTGAACTTTTTGAATTCTCTGGTTTCTTAATCAATGGCTTTGGTGAAGGAGCTTTGGCTTTTGGCGCAGGTGATGCTTGCGAAGGACAATTAGTATCTACATTTGAAGAAATCGATGCTTATGGCGGCGGCTGGTTTAATACTATGTTTGACCTATTATGGAATTCTTTGGGTGTTTTGTTTGGAGTTTTATTGATGATGTTTTTTAAGCAGTTCAGAAATCTTTTTTCCAGAAGCCTTTCCTCTTAATTTCTTCATAACTTCTCCAATAAGGGCGTTAAATGCAAGCCCTTTATTAGAAGAAACGATTTTTTTAATCTCCTCTTCTAATTCAGAATCAGAAATCATACTATACTTGCCGATGATTTGCTTTACAGGTTTATTTTCTTTGAGTATATCCATAACATTTTCTTTAGCAATCTTTCCAGAGGACAATCCACTAAAAATAGCATCATAATCTTCTTCACTAGGACTAATAGAAATCCCAAACTGCCTTTTTATATTCCTTCCAAAAGTCATTATTACTTCTGCAATAAAAGCAGCTTTGATTTTAGGATGCAAAGAAACAAATTTCTCAAAAAGACATGCTTTTGATGATTTTGCAACTAATTTGGCTAAATCAGTGCTTAAACCCATTTTCTCGTATTTGGGTATTTTTTCTTCGATTAGCTCAGGAACTTCAATCTTTTCAATTTCTTTAGAGCTTATTCTTATTACTGGTATGTCTGTTTCAGGATACATTCGAGCAGCTCCTGGCATTGGTCTTTCATACGAAGAAGTATTATCTTTATTTGCTTTTCTAACCTCCATAGGAACTCCTAAAATTGCTTGGTTTGCTCGTTCAACTACTGCATAAACTGCATTTTCAGCTCTTTTTTTCTTGTCTGCAACAATGACAAATCCATCTTGTGAATCGCATTGTAACTCTTTGAATAAAATCTCAACTTCTCGTGAAGTTATTCCATAATTTGGCAGTTCATCTGAATGAAATATTCCTCCAACTCCGGCTATCACTTTTGCTCTGTCAGAGAATTCTGTTCCTAATCTCCTGCCTTCTTGAATCTCCATGCCTATTAATCCTTTAAATCCAATAAGCCTGACTCCGAGAACCTTGCTTTTTTCTTTAAGTGCCTGTTTTATGATTTTGCTTCCAGAATTCTTCAACAAATCAGTAACATCTTTTATTTCTGGTTCTCTTTGTTCTTTTACTCTTCTTTTTTGCAGTTCTTCGCTGGTTTGAACAAGATTTATCTGTCTTATTACTTCGTTTTCTATCAGTTTTGGTATGCTTTTCAGGTCTTGTGCTCCTTTTATTTCTATGCGTGAACCTTTTTTTATCGAGACATTAACATCTTGCCTGATTGTTCCTATTCCCCTTTTTGCTTTTCCAGTACTTCTTATTAGCATTCCTAGTTTTTCTGCAGCTTCTTTAGCCTCTTCAGGATTTCTTATTCCTGGTGTTGTTCCTATTTCAATTAATGGAATTCCCAGTCTGTCTAGGCCCCAAATCACTTTATCTTTTTCTTCAGATATGTTGCGGCAAGCATCTTCCTCAAGTATTATTGTTGGTATTCCTAGTTTTGTTTCTTTTAAATCAAGCACTCCGTCTGTTCCAATCAGCGCTGTCCTTTGAAATCCTGCTGTATTGCTTCCATCTACTACTGTTTTTCTCATTATTTGTACTCCTTCGACTATGCGTGAATTGAGCATTTTGCATACTTGTAACGTAGTATTCAGCGCTTCTTTGTTTATTGGGTTGGGAGGCATTTCATCTAGTTCAATTAAGCATCCGTTGTCAACATGTCCTTGGTAATAGAAGTCTTTTTGTTTAGCCATTTCTTCGCGCGCAGCTATGTCTATTTGTCCTGCTTCTCCTGCAACAGCACGAAGGTTTCTTTTTACAACATAATGCGGTTCATCCTCTCTAAGCTCAGCAGGACAATTACAAAATAGTTTTCTCCCGTCTAATTGCTGATGTATTTCAATACCGCATTTAAATCCTAATTGCCTGTAATTTAGTTCCTGCATTCTATTTCTCCAATCGTTTGGAAATTTCCCCGACTAAATTCTGAGAATACAATTTGCGGACTTTATTTTTTGGATAATTGCTAAGCAGCCATGCCAGTTTGATAAAAGCAGTTGAAGAATGCATGTCAGTATAATTTCCCAATACTCCAATATCCAGCAATTTTCGTCCGGGAGAATAGACATTCATGTTAATCTCGCCGTATATTGTTTGTGTTGTCATTGCAACTATGACATCATTGGAAATCAATTCCTTTAGAGCAGTATATATTTTTGTATGTTCTTTTGTTATCTCGTCTGTTTCCATTATTGGCGCATGTCCTAGCCCTGTTCCTTCTAGTATCAACCCGTCGTATTTTTTGTATAAAGAAAATACGTCTGAAAACATGTTAGGGTATGTTTTGACTATTCCGACTTCTAAATTCTCTTTAAACTCTCTTACTTCAGGTATTTTTCCTGTTCTTTTGTTAAATCCTGTTCTTAGGAAATCTACTTTTTTTGCCTTAAAATCAACTCTAGCCCATGCTTCTGAATTAACCGCCTTAAATGCATCTCTGCGAGTAGAGTGCATCTTGCGGCACTTCACACCAGGCAATATCAAACATGTTGTGTCTTGTTCTGTTTCATGCATGCAGACTGCTACTTCAGAAAAGCTTTTGCTTGCCGTGATAAATAGCACTGCGGATAATAAGTTTAAAGCTGCATCAGAACTTCCTCTGTCAGAGCTTCGCTGTGCACCAACGATTATCACAGGCACTCCTAAATCTTGCAGCATAAAAGAAAGTGCTGCCGAAGTATAATGTATTGTATCTGTTCCGTGTGTTATTATTATTCCTTGCGAGCCATTTTCTATTTCTTTTTTTATTTCATGGGCCATGATATTGTAATGTTTGAATCGCATGTTTTCTGACATTATGTTTCTGATTAGTCTTGAGTCTATGTTTGCAATATCGCGGAGTTCTGGAAACATTTCTAATAATTTCTCAGGCTCAAATTGCGCAACCACTCCTCCGGTGGAATAATCTACTTTGGAAGCAATTGTTCCTCCTGTATGCAGTATGCTTATCTTGGGAAGTCCTTTTTTTTCTTTGATTTTTGGAAATTCTGCTTCGCGTTTAGGAGCATGCGAAAGAAGAGAAATCTCCCGCACTCTTTTCTTGTCTATTCCAATATTATACCCAGTATCCATTTTAAGAACAATGAATTCTTTTTCTTCAGGCATTAGAATTCCTTCTATTTCCTGTTCAGGCGTTGCAACCTTTACTCTGTCTCCTGGTTTTGTCATTTTTAAAATTCAACCAAAGGAGATTTTTCTGCTCCTATCTCTGCTTCAAACATTTCTTTTTTACTGAATCCAAATAATGCAGCCACTATGTTTGTTGGTATTCTTCTTATTGCTATGTTATAGTCTTTTACAGCAGTGTTAAATCTTGTTCTTTCTACTGATATTCTGTTTTCTGTTCCTGCTAGTTCGTCTTGTAGTGATAAGAAATTTTCATTTGCTTTTAGGTTAGGATAATTTTCAGCAACTAATAATAGTTTTGATATTGCTCCTTCTAGTCCTTGTGCTGCTGTCATTTTGTCTGCAGGTGTTTTTGCTCCTGCCCATTGGCTTCTTAGTTGTGTTATTTCTGTGAATAATTCTTTTTCATGTGTGGCATATCCTTTTACAGTACTAACTAAATTGGGTATTAAGTCTACTCTTCTTTGGTATTGTGTTTCTACATTTGCCCATTTTTCATCTGCTGTGTTGTCAAGAACTACTAGTTTGTTAAAGCTGAATACAAGCCATAGTATTAATAGTAATAATATTATCCCTGCTCCGATTAGCCAGTATTTTTTTTTATTTGATTTTTTCTTTGCCATTATAATGCACCTCGTACTGTTGTTTAATGGTTGAATATAAAAACTTTACCAACCTCCTGAGCTTCCTCCGCCTCCAAAGCTTCCTCCTCCAAATCCTCCGAATCCGCCTCCGAATCCGCCAGAACTTTTTCCTCCTAATCCGCCAAAGTAAATCCCGCCGCCTTTTTTGTGCATGAATAATATTTGTATTGCCATTATCCAGAATAATATTGATACCACGATTGCAATAACCAGGGCAGATATTCCTAATAATATTCCGCTTCCTATTACTAATATATCACAAAATGTTCTTGTTTTCCATTTGTGTTTTTTATTTTCTGTTAGTGCCAGAACTAGCATTAGTATGATAACATAAAACATTGCCAAAAAACCAGATAGTTTGTGAACAATTGTTTCTTGAACATCATATTTTGCAATGATTGAGCTGTCTCCTTGGATTATCCCATTTATTTCTTTTATTGCTTCATATGCCCCTTGTCCGTATTGTCCTTTTCTAAAATATGGTGTTAGAATTGTTCTTCCTATTCTTCCTGTTTTTGCATCTGGTAAGACTCCTTCTAGTCCATAGCCTGTTTCAAGTCTGTATTTTTTGTCTTTATAAGCAATAAGAAGAAGTAGTCCATTATCTGTTTCTTTTTTTCCTATGCCCCATTTTTCTGCTATTTCAAGTGAGTATTCTTCCAGATTTCTTCCTTCAAGGCTCTCGATTGTTACTACTGCTATTTCTGCTGTTGTTTCTTTCTCAATGCTTGTAATCAGTTCTTCTATCTGGGGCTTCCATTCTCCAATTATTCCTGCATAATCATTTACACATCCTGTGTATTCTGGAACTGCAGTAACTAAGGCAGGCGCAAGAAATAGCACTAATAATAAAATTATTTTTTTATTCATCTTATCAGCCAAAATATGCTGGTTTGCTTATTTGCATTTCTTTTGCTTTGGCTGATGTAAAGTGTTCTTTTAATTCTTTATAAGCTTTTTCTATTTCTTCTGTTATTGATGGTCTTATTTTTTCAATTGCTTTTTCAAAATGTTTTTTTGTTATTTCTTTTGCTTCCATGTTTTCACGCAAGGCGATTATCGCAGCTTCGCGGCAAACCGCTTCTATGTCTGCTCCTACATATCCTTGTGTTTTTTCTGCCAGTTCAGATGATGTTATTCCTTTTATAGGCATTCCTTTTGTGTGTATTTTGAATATTTCTTGTCTTGATTTTATGTCCGGTGCAGGTGTTAAAATAATTCTATCAAATCTTCCTGGTCTTAATAATGCTGTGTCCAGCATGTCTGGCCGGTTTGTTGCGCCGATTATTAAAATATCGTGTAGGTCTTCCAGGCCGTCTATTTCAGTTAATAGTTGGTTGACTACTCTTTCTGTTACATGGCTGTCAGAGGTTATTGCTCTTCTTGGTACTAATGAATCTATTTCATCAAAGAATACGATTGTGGGGGCTGTTTGCCGCGCTTTTTTAAAGATTTCGCGGACTGCTTTTTCGCTTTCTCCAACCCATTTGCTAAGCAACTCTGGTCCTTTGACAGAAATAAAGTTTGCTTCGCTTTCATGCGCCACTGCTTTTGCTATTAGTGTTTTTCCTGTTCCTGGCGCGCCATAAAGCAGTATTCCTTTGGGTGGTTTTACTCCCATTCTTTTGAATGCATCCGGGTGTTTTAAAGGCCATTCTATTGCTTCAATTAGTTCTTGTCTTACATTGTCCAGTCCGCCGATGTTTTCCCATTTTACATTGGGTACTTCTATTAATACTTCTCGCAGCGCAGATGGTCTTACTACTTTCAGTGCTTCTTTAAAGTCTTCTTTGTTTATTTTTAGTTTTTCTAGGAATTCTTTTGGTATGTTTTCTTCATTTTCGTATTTTAGGTCTGGGAGAAGTCTTCTTAGTACTATCATTGCTGCTTCTTTTGATAGTGCAGCTACGTCTGCTCCGACAAATCCGTGTGTTCTTGCTGCCAGGTCTTTTAGGTTTACATCTTTTGCTAATGGCATGTGTCTTGTGTGTATTTTTAGTATGTTTTCTCTTCCTTCTTTGTTAGGAACTCCTATTTCCAGTTCTCTGTCAAATCTTCCTGGTCTTCTTAGTGCAGGGTCTAGAATGTTTGGAACATTTGTTGCTGCTATTACTACAACTTTGCCTCTGCTTTGCAGTCCGTCCATTAATGCTAGTAACTGTGCAACTACTCTTCTTTCTACTTCGCCTTTTGTTTCTTCTCTTTTTGTTGCAATAGCATCTACTTCGTCGATAAATATTATTGATGGCGCATTTTGTTCTGCTTCTTCGAATTTTTTTCTTAGGTTTTCTTCTGATTGTCCGTAGTATTTTGACATAATCTCAGGACCATTAATGACAATAAAGTGCGAGTTTGTTTCATTTGCTACTGCCTTTGCGAGTAAAGTTTTTCCAGTTCCCGGAGGCCCGTGTAATAATACTCCTTTTGGCGGCTCTACTCCTAGTCTTTCAAATATTTCTGGATGACGTAATGGCAGTTCTACCATTTCTCTTATTTTTTTGATTTCCTCTTGTAAACCGCCTATGTCTTCGTATGTTACTTCTAGTATTGTGTCTTCTTTTACTTCTACTGCTTTAGGATTTAGTGTTAGTTCTGTATTGTCTGTAATTATTACTGGTTGTTTGGGTGTTGTTTCTGCTACTACAAATCTTATGTCTCTGTGTACAAATCCAAAATGGTTTTCTTCCATTAGTTTGAATACTGATTCAAAGTCTATGAATGGGTTTCCGCTTAGTGCTGCTCTTCTTCTTTGCGACCCGCCTGGCGATATTATGTCTCCTTTTATTACAACTCGCCCGAGTAAGTCTCGTTTTATTTGTTGCGGCGCTGTTGTTTGGAATATTCCTCTGATAGGTGCTATTGTTATTTTTTTCGCTTCTTTGATTTCTGCTTTTCTTGTAGTGACCATGTCTCCTATTGCGGTTTTTGCATTGTGTCTTATTAGTCCGTCTACTCGTATAACATTTCTTCCCACATCTGCTGGCAAAGCACGGTCTACAATGGCGTATGTTTTTCTTCCGCCTTCTAGTTCTAGAAAATCCCCTCTTTTTACGTTTAATTCTTTCATGTATGTTGAGTCTATTCTTACAACTCCTTTATTCACGTCTTCTTGTATGGATTCTACCACTTTTAGTTTGATTTCTTTTGTCATTTTTTATTTTTGCGAGGTTCGAATTTGATATTCGGGCGAGCCTG
>JAFGHW010000042.1 GCA_016929895.1 Candidatus Woesearchaeota archaeon | reverse complement strand
TGGTTTGTGCGACCCAGGTTATGAAGCAGATGAAGAATTTAATCGTTTGTCTGATGATTCTGAAGAAAGAAAATTGTTAATGGAAAACAAATTGGCTTTGGATAATCCTGTGGATTTTGCTGTGGATAAGGTTAAGGGAATTTTTGATGCTGTTTTAAGTATTCCTGAAGCAATTGGCAAATCTATTGAAAAGCATTCAAAAAATTATGACCAAAAAAGTCTTTTAACACGTTCTCCGCAGATGATTGTTCCTCCTCGTCCTCGTCCGACAGGAAGCTCTGGTTTGGCAAAAATTTCTGGCGGACAGGTAATTGATATAAATGATAAAAATCAATTATTATCTTCTGTTGTTACTGATGGTTTTATTGAAATTTATAATCCTTTGAAAAAAGAAGTTAGATTAGATGGTTATGAGTTAAGAGACCATACTGGTAATGTTATCCTCTCTTTCCCTTCTGGCTCTTCTATTGCTCCTGAACAATATCAGGTTATTGCTTTCTCTCCTTTGTTTGAAGAAAACTTTGGTATAAAGCCGGATTATGTTTTTGACGGCTTTTCTGTTGATAAGTTTAAAGGAACTGTTGTTTTGGCTTATAATGGTCAGGAAGGTTTCAAATATGTTGATTATGTTCGTTATGGTGAAAAGTCAAAGCCTATGTATATTAGTGGTGATACTTCTCCTGTTAAGCAGAGATTTATTCCTATTAATTTAGAAGAGGAAAAAGAAATTATTATTTCTGAAATTTCTATTGATTATGGCAATCAATTAGCTTTTATTGAAATAGTTAATGTTGGTAAAAAAGATTATATTTTGAATAATCATAATATTGTTGTTTATGCTGGCGAGAATTATTATTCTGGAGATATAAATAATATGGTCCTTAAACCCGGCGAAACATTTATTTTTGAATTTGGTGTTTCTGGTCAAGCTTCAGAAATTAATGAAGATTGGATTTGTCCTGGAGAAGTTGAAAATGGTGTTTGTTTAAGTGTTCCTGTTGCAAAGGATACTAAAGCAGTTAGTATCAATGATTTAGAAAATGTTATTCAAGCATCTCATTCTGGTTTAATGCCTCGAGTTGAAGTTGCTCTTTCAAAAAGAGTCTGCACTCCTGAATGCAAAACAGAAGTTATTGAGCATTTCCTTAAAGAATTGGATTCTGTTCCTTATTCAGGTATTAAGTCGTATAAGGTTTCTGAGCAAAAGATTTTCAGGGGTTCTAAAGAGCGTTCTGAGGATTTTGTTGAGGATATTAGTCCTTCTTTAGGATTTATAGAGGCTTTTGAAAATAGGGTTGTTGCGGATATTATTTCTCCTGGCTGGAAATCTAAAAAATCTCTTTTAACTGGTGCAGCTATTACTGATACTATCAGGTCTGAGGTTTCTATGCTGTCTGGCAGTTCTATTGAAACATCTCCGGCTTTTTCAAGTGCGCCGATTCCGGAAATGCCCGCAGTATACGAATCTTATAAGCAAGAAGATTTAAGCATTGAGGATCTAGAGCAGGCTAAATTGGAATATTTTGAATATCCTTGTGGTACTATTTTAAGACTTAATGAGGAAAAAGGAGATAAAAAACAAAAGAAAAAATCAATTAGACAAAAGATTGATGACTTTGATGTTGATAAAGAACTAGCAGATATATTAAATAAACTAAAACAAGATGGTATTGATGTTGATAATCCTGATGTTTTCAAAAAACAATTAGGAAATATTCATGTAAGGCTTGTTGAAAGATTGTTTGAAAGCGTGTGGGAATCTGATTTCTTTATAGAAAATTACAAGTCTGACCATAGAGCTTTGATTAGTTCTTTTTTTAGTTATGATTTAAAGAAGGAGTTAGAAGATATTCCAATAGTTCAGTTTGAGCATCGTTTTGATTGGAAAGAGAAGTTAATCTTTTTGAATGATTTCCGCTTGAGGGAGGATTTCCTTAATTTGAATATTGAAGAGAAATTGTTTGATATTAATAGGGCATTGTATTATAGGCTTGGTTATGATTACAGGGTATATTCGACTGTGTATTCTCCTTTGTCTGCTCATTGGTTTGCTGTTAAGTTTGGAGGTGTTCCTTCGCAGGATTGGAATAATAAGAGAATTGGTGTTAATGAAGATATTTTTGATTTAATTATCCGAGGTATTGGAAATATTTTCTCTTTCCCTGTTTATGTTAATGGTTTTGCTAGAGCCTGGAATAATTTAGATAAGGTTGAAACTTCTATGAATGAATTATTGTATAAAGACAAGGAAATTGATGCTGTAATGAGCATCATAGAGAAATATCCAAGCGAAGTTAGTCCTGGTGAAACGTTAGGAATGTTTGGAATTTCTCCTGAAGAATCTTCTGAGGAATATGAAGACAAATATGGCATAGACTTTGATACTTTGGTTGAGACTTGTCTTGCTGCGAGAAATGCTTTGTCTGGAGCTAATCGCCAGGGTTTTGGAGAGCCTATTGTTAGTTTTCAGAGAATTGATATGAAAGAAGGCAATGAGTTTAAGCAAGGGCCAAGAACGGTTATAACGCGGGAAACTCCTCCAAGTCCTTATTTTACTGGCAGTGTTGTTTCAGAAATTTTGGAATATGATGATTTTGTTTCGAGTATAAAGGATAATCGTATTTCTGATTTGGTTAGTGAAAAGAATGTTTTGCAGGAAAACTTGCGTAAAGGTATTGATGTAGAAGATTCAAAAGAAAAGATTTACAGTATTGATAAGGAAATTACTGCTTTGGATTCTTCTTTTAAGAGAGATATGAATGTATTAGAAGATACATTGCCTGATATTAATGCTTTGGAATTAAGAAGTCCTCAGGATGTTAAAGTAGATTCTTTAACTGACATGAATAGTGAATACAGCAGTGAAGAAAATGACGAGGTTTGCGAACAAGGTGCCTGTGGGGCAAATAAGTGCTGGAAAGAATGTGAAGACCTGCATCTTTTGTTGACAGAGATTTTCCCTGGAACTGTTGTTATGTTTCCTGAG
>JAFGHW010000041.1 GCA_016929895.1 Candidatus Woesearchaeota archaeon | reverse complement strand
TTTATAAATTTTTCGGCAAAGAATAAGATATGTTTATTCTGCCTTTGCAGATTCTTCTTCCCCGCCATAGCTTGGCACTGCAGAACGTGATATTATCATTATGTCGCCTATTGCCTTTACTAATTGATGGGGTACTATTACTCCTTTTGCAGTTCCTAGTACTTTGTTTAAAAATGAATTTTTTGTCGCTCTTATTCTCCAGCCATATACTTTTGTTTGGGTCAGCATTGCTTCTTCTATGTCTCCGAAATAGTCTCCTTCGTCTGTAAATACTTTCATATCAAATGATTCAGTTATTTTTTTCATCTTTAGCATTGTGCTGCCCTCCAAACTAATTTGGAGACCAGCCAAATTTGTTTTGTGCTGCCCTCCGGTATTCCTTTTTAGAATGATTTAGTATATATAAACTTTTTGATACTCCAGAATGCATACTGCTTCATTCTGGAGGTTTTAGAAATCATTTGATGATTTCTAACGACTCCAGACATACAAACATTTTTAAATGGTCTTTATATATGTTGTCTGATGCATTATAAGAACTTAATTGTGATTGGAACTTCTCATATTGCTTCCAAGAGTTTAGAAGAAGTTAAACAGGTTATTGAATCTGAAAAGCCTGATATTGTTGCTTTAGAGCTGGATAAAAAGCGTTTGGCTGCTTTGATTTCAAAGAGGCATGCAAAGCTTAGATGGGCAGATATCAAGCGTATTGGGATTAAAGGTTATTTATTTTCTTTGATTGGCGCGTATGTTGAAAAAAAGCTTGGTTCAAAAGTGGGTGTTAGTCCTGGTTCTGAAATGCTTTCAGCATTTAAACTTGCTAAAAAAGTGAAGGCAAAGGTTGCTTTGATTGATCAGGATATTGAAATTACTTTGCGCAGGTTTTCTGATGCTTTGTCTTGGAAGGAGAAATGGAACTTTGTTGTTGACTTGTTTAAAGCTTTGATTTTTAGAAAGAGCGGGATTGATTTTGATTTGTCTAGCGTGCCTAGTAATAAAGTTATTAGCAAGCTCATGAGCCAGGTTAAAAAGCGTTATCCTAATATTTATAAGGTTCTTGTAGTCGAAAGGAATAAGGTTATGGCTGGGAATTTGGCGGATATTCATTTGCAGTTCCCTGATTCTAAAATTATTGCTGTTGTCGGGGCAGGCCATGAAAATGCGATTGTAAAGCTTTTCAAGCAGGAAATTAGGGGTTAAGTTTTTATACTTAAATTATTATTTCTATATATAATGAACTGGATCGAATTCAAAGACCGATTTAATCGGTTTGGTTGGTTCACAAAAAAAGAGATATGGGGCATGTTTATTCTAGTTTTATGTTTTGCATTTGTTTTTTCTTTTGATATGCGGGGCGATATTATTTTTGATGCTTCTGTTGGTTTTATGAATCTGCTGGTTTGTTTTGTTATTGTTGGCATTATTGTCCTGATTCATCACTTGGTTCAAAGGAGTGTTTGTATTTTTTTTGGTTTTAAGCCTTCTCATAGTGTTTGGTGGCCTGGCTTGATTCTTTCTTTGCTTGTAATGTTTTTTTCTAATGGTTCTCTTGTTTTTTTAATGGGCAGTGTGTTTAAAATCGAGATGAGAGATATTCAGCGTGTTGGATGGTGGCGTTATGGCTTGAACGTTAAACAGCAGGGTATAATTGCAGTGTCTGGAAATATTGTTTTGATTTTATTGGCAGGCTTGTTAAAACTTTCCAATGTTGTTCCAGGTTCTTTTTTGGATAAATTTATTGCTTTTAGTGTTTTGTTTGTTTTGTTTAACATGATTCCTTGGCCTCACAGCGATGGTTGTTGTATGTTTTTGGGTTCCAGGTTATACTTTATATTCATAGCAGGAGCTTTTATTGGTTTTTTGGTTTTCCTTGGTGCCGGCTTTTTAACAGCCATATTTTTAGGGCTTATTTTAGGGCTTATTTCTTGGATTGTATTTTATTGGTATTTTGAAAGGGGTTAACCCACTGGCCACTTGCGCGCAACATATATAAATGAATTATTCTGGCTTTGGTTTATGCTTGATGGATTTAAGCCTAGATTGTATCAAGAGACTATTTTAAGTAATTGTGTTGATAAGAATACTTTGGTTGTTCTTCCTACTGGTATGGGCAAGACTGCTGTTGCTATGATGCTTACAGCTCAGAGATTAAAGCAGTTTCCTAAGTCTAAGATTATTTTCTTGGCTCCTACCAAGCCTCTTGCAGAGCAGCATTTGAGGTCTTTTAAGAAGTATTTCAGTGCTCCTGCTGTTTTGTTTACAGGCTGTGTTGCTCCTAAAAAGCGTCAATTATTGTGGAATGATTCTCAGTTGGTTTTTTCTACGCCTCAGGGTTTGGTTAATGATATTGTTTCAGGCAGGATTGATTTAAAGGATGTTTCTTTGTTAATTGTTGATGAGGCTCATAGGGCTGTTGGCAGTTATGATTATGTTTTTATTGCTAAGCAATTCAATAAAAAGGCAAGTTTTCCTAAAATCTTGGCATTAACTGCTTCTCCTGGAAGTGATTTGCAAAAGATTGAAGAGGTTTGCAAGAATTTATTTATAGAATCTGTTGAGATTCGTACTGATTCTGACCCTGATGTTAAGCCTTATATTCAGGATATTGATGTTCGCTTTGTTAAGGTTGATTTGCCCGGAGATTTTTTGCAGATAAAGCATTTTTTAGAGAATTGTATTAAGTCTAAGCTTTCTGAAATGAAAAAATTTGGTTTTCTAAGAGTTGCCAATTTGGTTTCAAAGCGTGATTTTTTGGCATTGCAGTCAAAATTGCATGGCATGATGGCTTCAGGCAATAGGGATTTTCCTGTTTTAAAGTCTGTTTCTTTGATGGCAGAAGTTATGAAGGCTCAGCATGCTTTGGAGTTATTAGAAACTCAGGGGATTAATTCGTCATATATTTACTTGAATAAGCTGGTTTCAGAAGCAAGGTCTTCTAAAACAAAGGCGATTAAGAATTTGGTTGCTGATTTGCATTTTAAGTCTGCGTACATTCAAACTGAAAAATTATTCAATGACAATATCGAGCATCCTAAATTAGGCGAATTAAAAAAATTAGTTAAAAAAGAAGTTGATGAAAAAAGTTCTGTTAAGATTATTTTGTTTACGCAGTTTCGTGATTCTGCTGTTAGGATTAAAAAAGAGTTAGAGTCAATTCCCGGTGTTTTTCCTGCTGTTTTTGTTGGTCAGATTAAAAAAAATGGCACTGGTTTGTCTCAAAAAGAGCAATTACAGACTTTACAGCAATTTCGTGATGGTTTGTATAATGTTTTGATTGCTACTTCTGTTGCAGAGGAAGGTTTGGATATTCCTAGTGTTGATTTGGTTGTTTTTTATGAGCCTATTCCTTCTGCTATTCGTCATATTCAGCGTCGTGGAAGAACTGGCAGGCAGGAAAAAGGCCGTGTTATTGTTTTGATGGCCAAGAATACTCGTGATGAGGGTTATCGCTGGTCTGCTCATCATAAGGAAAAGAGGATGCATAAGATTTTGGAAAATTTAAAAAAGAATTTATCTATTAAGTTAGAAAATAAAGAGCATAATTTGACTAAATTCATTAATACTAAAACAGAATTAAAAATCTTTGCTGATTTTCGTGAAAAAGGCAATAGTATTGTTAAGGAATTGTGTGATAATAATATCGTTGTTAAGTTAGAGGTATTGGATTGTGCAGATTATATCTTGTCTTCTCGTGTTGGTGTTGAGGTTAAGACTGTTCCTGATTTTGTTAATTCTATTGTTGATGGAAGATTATTATCTCAATTAAAGAATTTAAAACAAAAGTTTGAGCGTCCTTTGATTGTTATTGAAGGCGAGGAGAATTTATTTACTGTTCGCAATGTTCATCCTAATGCTATTCGTGGAATGCTGGCAACGATTTCAATAAGTTATGGTATTCCTATTATTCAAACTAAAGATTTTAAAGAAACTTCTGCTTTGTTGGTTTCTATTGCTAAGCGTGAGCAGGAAAAGAATAATAATGATTTTTCTTTGCATTCTGATAAAAAGCCTTTAACTTTAAAAGAACAGCAGGAATATATAATATCCTCTTTGCCTAATATCGGCCCAACAGCTGCTAAAGAATTGTTAAAACATTTCAAGTCTGTTAAAAATATCATTAATGCAGATGAATCTGAATTAAAAAAAGCAAACAAAATCGGCAATAAACTCGCAAAAGGAATTAAGGATGTTGTTGAAAAGGATTATGATTAGAATTTCATTTCTAATAATTTCTTTATACGAAATTCCGCCTTGGGATGCGTACTAAATATACTCGTAAACCCTCCTAAAAACGGATTCACAATAAATAATGAAGCTGTTGTTTTTGAACCTATTCTCATTGGATTATTTTTTGTTGAATTATGAAGTTTAGCAAGTGCATTTGCTAGTTGTTGTGGTTGTCCTGTTAATTTGGCTGATGTTCTGTCTGCTAGATATTCTCGTGAACGAGAAATTGCTAATTGTATTATCAAAGCAAGTATTGGTGTTAATATTGCTAGTGCTAATATTTCTCCTGCTCCTGCTCCATCTCTGTCTCGTGTTCCAAACATTGCAAAGTAGCGTGCAAAAACAGATAAATAACTTATTACAGCCGCTATTGTTGCTGCGATTGTTGCGATTAAAGTGTCTCTATTTTTTATATGCCCTATTTCGTGTGCTATTACTCCTTTAAGTTCATTTTTGTCTAACAGTTTTAAAATTCCCTTAGTAACTCCTATTGCAGAATGTTTAGGTGAGCGGCCAACCGCAAAGGCATTGCAACTTTCACTAGGCACTATGTAGATTTTTGGTTTTGGTATTTTTGCAGATTGTGAGACTTCCTCGACGATATTATGTAAACCAGTATACTCTTTTTTATCTGCTTCTTTTGCTTTGTACATTCGTAGAATTAATTTATCAGAATACCAGTAAGAACCAAAATTAAGCAGAATAGCAAATGCAAGAGCGATTAATACTCCTGTTTGCCCTCCAATAAACAATCCTGCTCCCAGCATTAGGCCAGATAATAATCCTAATAGCATTGCAGTTTTTAATCGATTAAACATTTTAATGATTAAAGGCTCGTATTATTTATAGTTTACGAAGAATTTCGAATATAAGTTTCAAGTCCCTCAATATGACTCAAATTAGTCTTTCTAAACAAAAACTCTCTAAAAGTTCTATTAATGCGCGCTCCATGCTTTTGTAAATTTGTTCTTAACCGCCCAAATAATTCCTTTCCTTTTTCATCTAAATCAGTTAAAATTACAACATCTTTTGTTTTAGAAGCAATGTCTTCAACAACTGCGTATAATGGCTTTTTAGAAAGTACAAATATTTTTTTAAGACCTAATAATTTTTGAAGTGTTTTCTTGTCTTTTGGTCCTTCTACTATGATCACACCTTCAAATTTTTTTAATTTCTCTATCCAATCATTAATAGTCTCCATTTCAAAAAGTAT
>JAFGHW010000040.1 GCA_016929895.1 Candidatus Woesearchaeota archaeon | reverse complement strand
ACATCCTTAGGCTCAACTGTGATACCAAACATATTCTTGGCTTCTTTTGACAAGGCAAACAATGATTTTCTCTTGCCCACGATTTTATTTGCTGAATCTAATTTTTGAGTAACTGCAACCATTCTTAATTCCTCGCCCAAAGCCCTGCAAAAATTCTCAATGCCATTTTTTTGCTTAGCAGCAATCAGAAAAGGACGGCCCATTGCAACGCCGTCTGCACCAAGCATCATTGCCTTGGCAATATCAAAGCCAGTAGAATAACCGCCTGCCAATAAAACATCAAAACTAGGCTTTTTCTTAAGAACAGTAAACAAAGCACCAGAAGGAATATTCATTTCATTCATAACAAGCCAAGGACTCATTCCAGTACCGCCGCCAAAACCATCAACAGTCAAGCACTTAATAGGAACATTATCCTCCTGCTTAATTTTTTCCAAAGAATCAATTAACTTAACAATACCCATTCCCATTCCAGTCTTAACCCAAATAGGCAAATTTAATTTAGAATACTCAATCAAGGTTTCTCTTAAAGAATTATCACTCAAGCTTCCAGGAAAAGCATGCCTTTCATAAGTGCCATCTGCTTTTTTAATAACTTCATAACCTGCCTCTAAAAACTTCTTAGCCAAATCCTCTCCCTGAAACTGAATCTCTCCGCCTAAACCCTGCTTTGCACCCTGCCCTATCTTAAACTCAATAGCATCTGCGTCAAGTTTTTTAGCAACAGCAGGAAGACCAAGCTTATGCTCATTAGCATTAATCTGAATAATAATCGCTCCTTTGCCATCTTTCTGATTTTTCTTAAAAATATCAATAGTATGCTTTAATTTTTCCTCGCCAAAAGTAATAAAATAATTTTCGCCAATAACTCTAACAATGCCTGCCTTTGCTGCGCCAATAGTCAATTCATCATTCAAATCAGAAGCAACCTTTGTAGAACCCATGCCTGCAATAACCAAAGGAACAGAAGACTTAAAACCGCCTAAAGTAGTTTCAGCAGTTGTTTTTGTAAAAAACATTCCAGTACCATAAAGCTCAGGCAAAATCTGCAAATCCTCCATATTAGGAATTCTTTTTTCAGCGCCAAACTGGGTAGTACCAAAAGGACCTGGAAACAAAGTCCTGCCTGTCTTGGCTTTTTTGCCAACTTCGCACAAGCCGCACATAATACAATTAGCACACAATCCGCTCATAGAAACATGGTCAGGAGAAAACAACTTAGTTCCAGTAATCGTACAGGCATTCTTATGAAAACGAACACCTTCCATGTCTGGATGCTCTTTTTTATCAGCCATAACAAAAAGAGTTTTAACTTGATTTATTAATTTTTCTATAAGGTAACACTACTACAAAGTGCTAATAAACATTTAACTAACTATATAGAAACTGAATAATATATGGTTGAGATATCTGAAAGAGAAGAAGAACTGCCAGATGTAGAAATAGGCAAATTACTGGAAATCGCAGTAGAACACCCAGAAATAATTTCTTTAGGACCTGGAGAACCGGATTTTCCAGCAGCAAAAGAAATAGTAGAACATACAAAAAAAATAGCAGGAAAAGTCAATCACTACAGCCCTCCAGGGGGAAGAATAGAATTTAAAAAGGAAATAGTTAAAAAATTAAAAAAAGAAAATAAAATAGACGTTACTGAAAGCCAAATAGTTGTAACTTGCGGGAGCCAAGAAGCATTATTATTAGCAACTGCATGTACATTAGACGTATCAGAACAAATATTACTCCCAAATCCAGGGTATATGGGATTTTTACCAACATTTGAATTATTCAATGCCAACCCTAAATTCATAGAATTAAAAGAAGAAACAGGATACTCAATAAATCCTGATGATGTAAAAAAACAAATAAACAAGAAAAAAACAAAAGTTCTTTTAATCAACTCACCTGCGAACCCAACAGGAAATGTTCTAAGCAGAAACATATTAGAAGAACTTGCAGACATCGCAATTGAAAATGACTTATACATTTTCTCAGATGAAGCTTATGAAAAAATAATATATGATGATACCAAACATATTTCAATAGCTTCACTAAACGGCATGAGCCAATACGCAGTAACATTTCATACTTTTTCAAAAACAGCAGCAATGTGCGGGTACAGATTAGGATATGTTGCTGCTCCGCATAAACTCGCAGACGCAATAAAAAACACGCACATTTATTCAACTGTCTGCGCGCCAACAATCTCCCAATTATTAGGAATAAAAGCATTGCAAATGGGCAACAAATATGTCAATAAAATGGTTAAAGAATATGACCGCAGAAGAAGAATGCTAATCCCTAAACTAAATGATTTAGGAATAACAACACCAATGCCAAAAGGAGCATTTTACGGATTTGGAAACATCACAGCATTTGAAAAAAACAGCAAAAAATTCTGCTTAAACATGATAAAAAAAGCAAAAGTGGCTGCAGTTCCAGGAATAGACTTTGGACCCGCAGGAGAAGGACATGTAAGATTTTCATTTGCAACAGATTATAAATTGATTGAAAAAGCACTGGATAGAATTGAAGGTTTTTTGCACAAATACAAATGATTATTGGCTGAAAAATGATATCGATTAGAATACACGGCAGAGGGGGACAAGGAGTAAAAAAAGCAGCGCAAATACTTGCAAGAGCAGCGTATCTGGCAGGATACAAAACACAAGACTTTGCACTTTACGGAGCTGAAAGAAGAGGAGCTCCTGTAACAAGCTTTGTAAGGATAGACAAAAACAGCATAAATACAAGAGGCTATGTATGGAACCCAGACTATATAATAGTGCTTGATGACACATTAGAACTATCCTGCCATCTAGAAGGAAGAAAAAAAATAACAAAAGAACTTGTTAACACAAACAAAGACCTAAAACTGCCTGTTCATTACTGTCATGTTGACGCAACAGGAATTGCAGTAAAAGAGCTGGGAAAAAATATTCCAAACATCGCATTATTGGGAGCATTTGTAAAAATATTTGAACCAATAACATTTGAACATTTAGAAAAGGCAGTAGAAATAGAATTAGGAAAAAAACATCCAGAAGCACTTCAAAAAAATCTCAAAGCAGCAAAAGAATGCCATGATAAGGTGATATGTTGAACAAACTAATCCTTGAAAAAAACATAAAGAATGAAGGCAAAAAAGGAGTTCCATACGCAACGGAAAAACAAAAATTAATAGAAAGAGCCAACTGGAGAACATTCAAACCAGTAATAGATTACAAAAAATGCATAAAATGCGGAATGTGCTGGCTTCACTGCCCTGATTCTGCGTACACTTTTAACAAAAAAGGATTCCCAGAATGCGACGGCAAAGTATGCAAAGGATGCTTATTATGCGTTCAAATCTGCCCTGTAAAAGCAATATCAGTTGAACAAGAAAGAGGGAAAAAATGATAGAAATAATCGACGGCAATGCATCAGCAGCATGGGGAGCAAGAAGAGCAAAAGCACAATGCGTTCCATGCTTTCCAATAACACCAACAACAGAAATAATCGAAACAATAGCAGCATGGAAAGCAAAAGGAGAATTTCAAGGCGAATTTGTGCAACTAGAATCAGAACACAGCGCAGCAAGCGCAGCATTTGGAGCATCAATAACCGGCGCAAGAGTATTCACAGCAACATCATCACAAGGACTATTGCTAATGCACGAATTATTACCGATAATATCAGGATGCAGAACACCAATGGTATTAACAACAGTATCAAGATGCTTATCAGCACCAATAGGATTATGGCCAGACCATAATGACACCCTTGCAATGAGAGACGCAGGATGGATAATGCTAATCTGCGAAACAAACCAAGAAGTTTTGGACAGCGTAATAATGGGATACAAGATTTCTGAAAACAAAAAAATACTGCTTCCAGTTATAGTAAACATGGACGGATTTGTGCATTCATACACAAGAACAGAAGTAGATATCCCAGAACAAAAAATGATTGATAACTTTCTTCCACATCCAGAGCTGGAAATAAAATTAGATGTAAAAAAACCAATGACACTTGGAATACCCGCAATGGGATTAGATTACATGAAATACAGAGCACAATTACACAGAGCAATGCTTGATTCATTTGAAGTTGTTGAAACAGTACAAAAAGAATGGGCAAAATTAACCAAAAGAAAATATGATTTTGTTGAAGAATACAAACTCAAGGGAGCAAAAGCAGCAATAGTAATGATAGGCGCAAACACAACAATAGCAAAAGCTGCAGTTGACATGATGAGAAAAAAAGGAAAAAAAGTAGGCTTGCTCAGAATAAGATTATTCAGGCCATTTCCTGAAAAACAAATAAAAAAAGCACTAGAAAAATTAAAAGATATTGCAGTAGTAGACCAAAACATATGCCCGGGAATGGGAGGAATACTATACCCTGAAATAAAAATGGCATTATCAGGATGCAAAGCAAAAATCACGAATTACATTCATGGCTTAGGCGGAAATTTTGTAGCAGAACAAGACTATATAGATATATTAAATGATGTTGTAAAGAATAAAAAACAAGAAAGAAAATGGCAGATGTAGGAGACAATCCCATGGAATTTAATATCAAAGAAGAAATGAAAAAAGAACACCTCATTACAGGAGGAACCTTTGCCTGCTCTGGATGCAATCCTGTTCTAGGAATAAGACTAACACTCATTGCCTTAGGAAAAAATACAATAATGATAAATTCATCTGGATGCATGACATTAACAGCAACATGGCCATTTACTCCTTATAAGATTCCATGGGTTCACGGAGCAATAGAAAACGGCGGTTCTGTGGCAGCAGGAATTTTAATGGGATTAAAAGCACAAAAAAAAGATAAAAACACAAATATAGTTGTTTATGCCGGAGACGGAGCAACATATGACATTGGATTACAAGCATTATCAGGAATGGTATACAGAAAAGAAAAAATAATATATGTCTGCTATAACAACTGCCAATTTGCAAACACCGGACACCAGGCATCATCAGCAACAGAAAAATACGCAAGAACATCAACAACACCGCCGCCCATAGGCAATCCATTGCCAAGAAAAAACATGGCAAAAATGATGGCATTAAACGGAGCAGACTATTGCGCAACAGCATGCACTGCATTCCCATTTGATTTCATAAAAAAAATAAGAAAAGCAGCAACAATGAAAGGCTCCAGCTTTATAGATTTATTAGCACCATGCGAACCAGGATGGCTTGTCCAGCCATGGGAAACACTTAAAGCAGGAAAATTAATGGTAGAAACCGGAATGTGGCCGTTATATGAAATAGAAAACAAAAAAATAACAATAAACTATAAACCAAAAATGCTTCCGGTAGTTAAAGCATTGCAAATGCAAGGAAGATTCAAACATTTAACAGAGCCACAAGTAACAGAAATACAATTAACAGTTGTAAAAGAATGGGAAATGATAACAAAAGGAAGATTCTGGGAAGCTGAGGAGTATTGAATAGATTTTCTAGGGCCAGAAAATTTGGAATATAAATCATTGGACGAAATAACAGAAGAATATATTTATTACAGATGCATCCAAAATAATAATACTCAAGAATAAGATTTTTCTAAAGTATCCACAACATTTTCAATTGATTCATTTTGATTATTTTCCTCAGGAATAACAACTTCAGCAATTTGCCCAACTTCTCCTGACTTTGTTTTCCAAAAATAAATATTAACTTTTGCGTTTATTTCCAAATATTCATTTGGGCTTGCAAAAATCAGCTTAGGAACCGGCAAAAGAATATCTTTATTACTATTAATTCGAAGATAAACATTCCTGCTGTCAACATGCTTAATTTCGCCTCGCAGAATTTCACAATCCGCCAGGTCTTCTTTTGGAGGCATAAAATTTCTTAAAACATATTCTTCTGGAAGCATACGCTCATCTAAACCCATAGGCAATAAAAATAAAAAAAGACTATTTAAAGCTTTTGAATAACATAGGCTGCGTTGAAAAAGTTCTAAGATAGCACAAATGATATTGTGGGCTAGTGCTCTACAATATGCTTCTGCTCTTTGTGTTGCTATT